>DAISJF010000067.1:0-8184 GCA_036821625.1 Rhodanobacteraceae bacterium | reverse complement strand
TGCGCAGATCCGGTTTGTCCGAGGCGAAGCGACGCATCGCCTCGGCGTAGGTCATGCGCGGAAAGGGATCGGCGAGCTCGACGCCGGCGACTTCCCTGAAGATCGCGCGGATCATCGCTTCGACCGTGTCCTGCACGCCGCGCTCGTCGACGAACGCGAATTCCATGTCGAGCTGGGTGAATTCCGGCTGGCGGTCCGCGCGCAGATCCTCGTCGCGGAAGCAACGCGCGATCTGGTAGTAGCGGTCGAAGCCCGCGACCATCAGGAGCTGCTTGAACAGCTGCGGCGACTGCGGCAGCGCGTAGAACTCGCCCGGATGCACGCGCGATGGAACGAGATAGTCGCGCGCGCCTTCCGGCGTCGCCTTGGTCAGGATCGGTGTCTCGACGTCCTGGAAGCCGCGCGCGTCGAGATATCGGCGCAATGCGGAAACGAGCCGGATGCGCAGACGCATCATGTGCTGCATTTCGGGCCGGCGCAGATCGAGATATCGGTACTTGAGCTTGAGATCCTCGTTGGTGTGCTCGTGCAGCGCGAACGGCAGGTCGCGCGCTGCGTTCAGCACGTCGATGGATTCGGCCAGTACTTCGAATTGGCCGGTTCTCACCCTGTCGTTGGCGCTGACGCGGCGGCGCACCGTGCCGGTGACGCGCAGGCAGTACTCGTAGCCGACGGCGCTCGCCGTCGCGAACGCGCTCCCGTTGTCGGGATCGACGACAATCTGGACCACGCCTTCGTGATCGCGCAGGTCGATGAAGATCACGCCGCCGTGATCGCGACGCGTATCGACCCAGCCGCAGAGCGCGATGGACCGGCCGAGCAGGGTCTCATCGACGAGACCGCAGTAGTGAGTACGCATGAATTCGAAGCTGTCGCGCCGGACGGCGCCGGGAAGCGCGAAATGCTACGGAGGAAGTTGCTGCGCTGCAATGTGGGCCCGGGAAAGCGTCGATTTCGGGATTTGGAAGGCTCGCGGCGCCTGATTGGAGATCACGAATCCGGAAGCCGCCCTTGTCCCGAAAATGCAGAACCCCCGCCGAAGCGGGGGTCCTGCGTCCGCTGCAGAAAAACCGTCAACGCCAGCGGCGTTCGACGGTGAAGATCGCCTCGCAGCCCCCGTCGACCCAGACGCCGGCGCGATTCCAGCCCCAGGTCCGACCTTCGATGCACGGGGTCTTCGAGATCTGGCGCGCCACGTAGACACGGCTGCCGCGCCCGGTATCGACCTGGCACATGTTGTAGTTGTAGCCGCCACTGGCACAGCGCACGTTGATCGAGGTGTCCCAGTCCGGCCCCGGGCGCCACGGACCCGGTGGCTGCGGCGCCGATCCCCAGCGGCGCTGCACGCGGAACACGCCTTCGCAGCCTCCGTCGACCCAGACGCCGGCGCGGTTCCAGCCCCAGTTGCTGCCTTCGATGCAGCGCGTCTTCGAGATCTGCCGCAGCAGAAACACGCGGCTGCCGCGCCCGGTGTCGACCTGGCACATGTTGTAGTTGTAGCCGCCACTGGCACAGCGCACGTCGATGTCGCGGTCCCAGCCGGGGCCGGGCTGCCAATCGCCGTACTGGGCCGTGGCCGCCGCGTCGATGAGTCCCCCGAGCGGTGCCGTCTGCGCTGTCGCGGTCATGCCCGCTCCCAGGGACATGGACAAGACTGCAGCGATGCTGAAAGTTCTGAGCATGGTCTCTCCCCATTGACTGGTGTACGCCCGAGTGACGCGCGGCCAGTCTAGACGACGCCCATGAACGGATGGCAAAGCGCCGGACTCAGGCGCTGGCGGTTCCCTCAGGCTTGGCTGGCGCCTTCGCCTCTTTGGATTCGGGCTTGGCCTTGCCCTCCCCGGCCTTTTTCTTTGCTTCGCCGGCGTCGGCCTTCGCGTCAGCCTTGGGCGCGGCATCGTCCTTTGCCGCGAGATTGCGCTTGCGATCGCCGTCCTTCTTGAAGTCGGTCTCGTACCAGCCGCTGCCGGCCAGCCGGAACGCCGGCGCCGTCAAGCGGCGCTTGACGCGCGCGGCGCCGCACTTCGGGCAGACCGAGGGATCGGGATCGGACAGCTTCTGCAGGCGCTCGAACTGATCGCCGCAGGCGCTGCATTCGAATTCGTAGATCGGCATGTGCGTCCATCCTCGCATGAAGATCCTACCGCGATGCCTCGCGGAACGTCGGCAGAGTGCGGTCCTGGCGCGAAATTGCAAGGCCGAACGACCGCGTGTCCCGACGTATCGGGCGCAACCCAGCGAGCCACGTGCGGAAAAGTGTGACCCGCGTGCACACGGCGTTCGAATCGGTTTGACAATCCCGCGACCGTTGGATGAGAGTGGCGCCGGGGAGACTGTCCGTTTCGCGGGGAGCGACGTCGGTGCTGGCGTCTTGCGCGTTCGGACAACGTATCCGTCCGACAGACCGGCGAGGGGAAACCGACGACGCATGCGTGCTGCCGTGAGCCCGACCAGCTCACCCGACGAAGCCGTCGCGTCGCTGCGCCGCATCGTGGCTGCCGATCCCCGCCGCGCGCAGGCCTGGCGCCAGCTGGCCGACCGCCTCGACGCCTACGGTGATCGGACCGGCGCCGCCGACGCCTACCTCGAGCACGTCCGCCAGGCCGTCCACGATCGCGTGCTGATGGACGCGGCGGCCGCGCTGCGCGCGAACGACATCCCCGCCGCGGAGACGCGGCTCCGTGCGCAGCTCAGGCAGGCGCCCACCGACGTCGTCGCGATCCGCATGCTCGCCGAGCTCGCGCTGCGCATCGATCGCGCCGAGGATGCGGAGCGCCTGCTCGAGCGCTGCCTCGCCCTCGCGCCGGGATTTCGCGAAGCGCGCCACCATTACGCGATCGCACTGCATCGCCTCAACAAGCCGGCGGAAGCCATCGCCGAGCTCGATCGCCTGCTGCGCGAGGATCCCGCCGAGCCGGCCTACCGCAATCTCAAGGCGGCGGTGCTGTGCCGCACCGGCGACTACGAGCCCGCGATCGCGATCTATGCAGATCTCCTGGCCGAGCATCCGCGTCAGGCCGAGGTCTGGCTGAGCTATGGTCACGCGCTCAAGACGGCCGGGCACACCGAGCGCGCGATCGAGGCGTATCGGCGCTGCATAGCGATCGATGCGGCGTTCGGCGAGGCGTACTGGAGCCTCGCCAATCTCAAGACGTTCCGCTTCGAAGAAGCCGAGATCGCCGCGATGCAGAGCGCGCTCGCGCGATTGGACCTCGCGCCGGAGCATCGGCTCCATTTCGAGTTCGCTTTGGGAAAGGCGCTCGAGGACCGCGCCGAGTACGCGGAATCGTTCCGCCACTACGCCGCCGGCAACGCCGAGCGGCTGCGCCGGATCCCTTACGACGCGGACGACACGCACGCGCGCCTCGCGCGCGTGCGCGAGACCTACTCCGCGGAATTCTTCGGCGCGCGCGAAGGCGCCGGCTGCGCGTCGCCCGATCCGATCTTCATTGTCGGCCTGCCGCGGGCCGGGTCGACGCTGATCGAGCAGATCCTGTCGAGCCATTCCGCGGTCGAGGGCACGATGGAGCTGCCCGAGATCATCTCGATCACGCGCGCGCTGCGCCGCAGCGCGCAGGAAGCGCGCGCCGGTGCGTATCACGATGCGCTCGCAGAGCTCGGCGCGGCGGAGCTGCGGGCGCTCGGCGAGCAGTATCTCGAACGCACGCGCATCCACCGCAAGCTCGGCCGGCCGTTCTTCATCGACAAGATGCCGAACAACTTCGCGCACATCGGCCTCATCCATCTCGTCCTGCCCAACGCGAAGATCATCGACGCGCGCCGGCATCCGCTCGCATGCTGCCTGTCCGGCTTCAAGCAGCACTTCGCGCGCGGACAGAACTTCGCCTATTCGCTCGGGGATCTCGGCCGCTACTACCGCGATTACGTCGAGCTGATGGCGCATTTCGACGCGACGCTGCCGGGTCGCGTGCACCGCGTGATCTACGAGGATCTGGTCGACGACACCGAGCACGAGGTGCGCCGCCTGCTCGACTACTGCGGCCTGCCGTTCGAGGACGCGTGCCTGCGCTTCTTCGACAACGCGCGCCCGGTGCGCACCGCAAGTTCCGAGCAGGTACGCCAGCCGATCTATCGCGACGGCGTCGAGCAATGGCGGCATTACGAAACGTGGCTCGATCCGCTGAAGGCCGCGCTCGGGCCCGCGCTCGACGGTTATCGCGACCGAGCCGATACCGGAGCGCGATGAGCCGGACGAATTTTTTTGATTCCTGACACAACCTTGGGAGGGGCCGTGCCGTGACAAGAACCATCGACCGTACATCGAAGCGGACCGGACGCCGCGTGCTCGCGCGCCTGCCGCTCGCGGCCGCGATTCATCTCGCCTGCTTCGCGCCCGCGTTCGCCGCGGATGCGGACCAGGATCAGAACACGCCTGCGACGCAGGGCGAAGGCACGGCCGCGCAGGAGCGCAAGCCGCAGGAGCTCGCCGGCATCACCGTGACCGCGCAGAAACGCGCCGAGAACGTGCAGGACGTGCCGATCAGCATGGACGTGCTCGACACCGACAAGCTGACCGAGATGAACGTCAAGAGTCTCAACGACTACGTCAAGCTCCTGCCGAGCGTGTCGATCCAGAATCTCTATCTCGGTTTCGTGCAGGTCTACATGCGCGGCGTCGCGAGCGGCAGCAACGGCAACCACTCGGGGCCATTGCCGAGCGTGGGCATGTATCTCGACGAGGAGCCGATCACGACGATCCAGGGCCCGCTCGACATCAACATCTACGACGTCGAGCGCGTCGAGGCGCTGGCCGGACCGCAGGGCACGCTGTACGGCGCGAGCTCGCAGTCGGGCACGATCCGGATCATCACCAACAAGCCCGACCCGAGCGCATTCGCTGCCAGCGTGCAGGCGGAAGTCAACGCGGTCGATTCCGGCGGTCTCGGCTACGTCACGCAAGGCTACGTCAACGTGCCATTCAGTCCGTCGACCGCGCTGCGCGTCGTCGCCTGGAGCAAGAAGGACGCGGGCTTCATCGACAACGTGTACGGCACGCGGACCTATCCGACGTCCGGCATCACGGTGAACAACGCGGATCGCGCCGAGGACAACTACAACGACGCGACCACGCAGGGCGGCCGCGCGGCGCTCAAGATCGATCTCGACGAGAACTGGACGCTCACGCCGAGCGTGGCCGGCCAGAACCAGCACGCACACGGCATCAACGCGTTCGATCCGCACGTCGGCGATCTCGAAGTCACGCATTTCTATCCCGAGAACTTCGACGACAAGTGGATCCAGGCCGCGCTGACCGTGCAGGGCAAGATCGGCAACTTCGATCTCGTCTATGCGTTCGCGCGCCTGAACCGCGACGACAGCTATCACCAGGACTACAGCGACTATTCGTTCTGGTACGACACGCTGTACGGCTACGGCGCCTACATCCACGACGACGCCGGCAACCTGATCAATCCCGCGCAGCACATCACCGGCAGCGACGGCTACCGCAAGACCAGCAACGAGCTGCGCCTGACCTCGCCGCGCGACGAGCGCTTCCGCTTCATCGTGGGCGTGTTCGACGAACGCCAGTCGCACGACATCAACCAGCAATACAAGATCGACGGACTCGGCTCCGATCTCGAAGTGCCGGGCTGGCCCGATACGCTGTGGCTGACGCAGCAGATACGCGAGGACAACGACTCCGCGGTGTTCGGCGAAATGAACTTCGACTTCACCGAGCGGCTCACCGGAACGCTGGGAGGCCGCTACTTCTGGACCGACGACAGCCTGAAGGGCTTCTTCGGCTTCGGCGAGGGCTACAGCGGATCACTGGGCGTGGGCGCCTGCTTCGATCCGAATCCGTTCCACGGCGCGCCGTGCACGAACCTCGACAAGTCGACGAGCGAGAACGACTGGCTCGGGCGCGCGAACCTCACGTACAAGATCGACACGGACAAGATGATCTACGCGACCTGGTCGCAGGGCTTCCGTCCCGGCGGCATCAACCGCCGCGGCACGCTGCCTCCGTACAAGGCCGACTATCTCGACAACTACGAGCTCGGCTGGAAGACCGAATGGCTCGACCACCGCTTCCTGTGGAACGGCGCGATCTTTCAGGAGAACTGGAAGGACTTCCAGTTCGCGATCCTCGGCCAGAACGGACTGACCGAAATCAAGAACGCGAACCAGGCACGCATCCGCGGCCTGGAAACGAACGTCGGCTGGGCGGCGACGTACAACCTGACCCTGTCCGCCGGCGCCGCGTTCTATCATGCCGAGCTCACGGAGAACTATTGCGGGTTCACCGACGAGAGCGGCAATCCCGTAACCGACTGCACCGATCCGCAAGCCCCGAAGGGCACGCGGCTGCCGCTGACCGCCAAGGTCAAGGGCAACATCACCGCGCGCTACAACTTCGACTTCCACGGCATGGACAGCTACCTGCAGGCGTCGACAGTCTTCGAAGGGCGGCGCACGTCCGACCTGCGCCTCGTCGAGCGCGAGATCACCGGCGACATGCCCGGCTATGGCACGGTCGATCTTTCCGCGGGCATGAAGAAGGAGCTCTGGACGTTCGACGTGTACCTCAACAACGCGTTCGACAATCGCGGACAGCTCGCGCGCTATTCCGAATGCGCGACGGCCGTCTGCGGCGCGCAGACGTACGTCGTGCCGGTGCATCCGCGCATGGTCGGGCTGCGCGTCACACGCGATTTCTAGACCGCGGATTCCACATGCCCTCCCCCTCTCCCGCTTGCGGGAGAGGGTTGGGGTGAGGGCGGTCGGAGCGAAACGCCGACGAATCACTCTTGAGGCGGAGTCTCGAGATTCCCCTCACCCTGCCCTCTCCCGCAAGCGGGAGAGGGGACAACTCCCGGCTTATGTGCGGCGCTCGAACACGAGATGCCCGCCGGACGCATCGACGGCGACGGTGTCTCCCGGCTGGAACTTCGCTTCGAGAATCTGCTTCGCCAGCGGATTTTCCAGCTGCTGCTGGATCGCACGCTTGAGCGGCCGCGCGCCATAGACCGGATCGAAGCCGACATTGCCGAGCAGATCCAGCGCCTTGTCCGTCAGCGTCAGGGTGAGCTGGCGCTCGGCGAGACGCTTGGCGAGATATTCGGTCTGGATGCGCGCGATCCTGCGGATCTGCGACTTGTCGAGTGCGCGGAACACGACGATCTCGTCGAGCCGGTTGATGAACTCCGGCCGGAAGTGCGCCTGCACGACGCCCATCACGGCGGCCTTCATCTTCGTGTAGTCCTCTTCGGTGTCGCCGCTCGAATATTCCTGGATCTGCTGCGAGCCGAGGTTCGAGGTCATCACGATCACGGTGTTGCGGAAATCGACCGTGCGACCCTGCCCGTCCGTGAGCCGCCCATCGTCGAGCACCTGCAGCAGCACGTTGAACACATCGTGATGCGCCTTCTCGACTTCATCGAGCAGGATCACGCTGTACGGACGCCGGCGCACGGCCTCGGTCAGGTACCCGCCCTCCTCGTATCCAACGTAGCCCGGCGGCGCGCCGATCAGGCGGCTCACGGAATGCTTCTCCATGAACTCGCTCATGTCGATGCGCACCATCGCGTCGGCCGAATCGAACAGGAATTCGGCGAGCGCCTTGCACAGCTCGGTCTTGCCGACGCCGGTCGGACCCAGGAACAGGAACGAGCCGTTCGGCCGGTTCGGATCGGACAGGCCCGCGCGCGAGCGGCGGATCGCATCGGCGACCGCGTGCACGGCCTCGTCCTGGCCGACGACGCGCTTGTGCAGCGCATCTTCCATGCGCAGCAGCTTCTCGCGCTCGCCTTCGAGCATCTTCGAGACCGGGATGCCGGTCCAGCGCGATACGACCTCGGCGATTTCCTCCGCGGTGACGCGATCCTGCAGCAGCGTGAAGCCTTTCTTCTCGGCTTCCTGTGCGGCCTTGAGCTGCTTTTCCAGCTCCGGCATGCGGCCGTACTGGATCTCGCTCATCTTTGCGTAATCCTGCCGGCGCTGCGCGGCCTCGAGCTCGGTCTTCGCCTGCTCGATCTGCTCCTTGATCCGGGTCGCGCCCTGCAGCGTCGCCTTCTCGGATTTCCACACCTCTTCGAGATCCGAGTACTCGCGTTCGAGCGCCGCGATCTCCTTTTCGAGATCGGCCAGACGCTGCTTCGATTCCTTGTCCTTCTCTTTCTTCAGCGCCTCGCGCTGAATCGTGAGCTGGATCAGCCTCCGCTC
>DAISJF010000066.1:0-8266 GCA_036821625.1 Rhodanobacteraceae bacterium | reverse complement strand
CGTCTCGCCGCGCGGCATCCTTCACTCGATCTCGCCTATGTTTCGTCGCGCGAGCTGGAAGGGCAGCGCGTCTCGGACCATGTCGATGAATTTGCCGGCGCGCTTCGCTACGAAAACCTCGCCGCAGCCGCCGCGGCGGTCAGGCACGTCGACGCCGTGATTCTCGCGCTGCCGAACGGGAAAGCTTCCGAGTACGCCTCGCTGATCGCCGCGGATCATCCGGCGAGCGTGATCGTCGATCTTTCCGCGGATCACCGGTTCGACGACGCGTGGCACTACGGTTTGCCCGAGCTCACGCGCCGGAGCTATGACGGCCGTCCGCGCATCAGCAACCCCGGCTGCTACGCGACGGCGATGCAGCTCGCGATTGCGCCGCTCAAGGACGAGCTGGCTGCGCCGCCGGCGTGCTTCGGCGTGTCCGGCTATTCGGGCGCCGGTACGACGCCGTCAGAGCGCAACGATCCGGAAAAGCTGCGCGACAACCTGATGCCGTATTCGCTCACCGATCACGTCCACGAGCGCGAAGTCGCGCGGAACCTGCACGTGCCGGTCGAGTTCATGCCGCACGTCGCGCCATATTTCCGCGGCATCACGATGACCGTGAACATCTGGCTCCAGCACGCGGCGACTCGGGCCTCGATCGAGCAGCGTTATCGCGAGTTCTACGCCGGCGAGCCGCTGGTGCGAGTCGTCGACGAGGCGCCGTGGGTCAGCCGCATCGCCGGGAGGCATCATGCCGAGATCGGCGGTTTCGCGCTGGCGCCCGGCGGCAGGCGCGTCGTTGTCGTGGCGACGCTCGACAATCTCCTCAAGGGCGCGGCGACGCAGGCGATGCAGAATCTCAATCGTGCGCTCGGTTTCGACGAATTCGCCGGGATTCCGCGGACGTCGCATGCCGAATCCGCAGCGCCGACCGTCGGGTGAACCGGATGCGCCTGTCCCGCTACTTTCTGCCGCTGCTCAAGGAGACTCCCGCCGAGGCGCAGATCGTCTCGCATCGCCTGATGCTGCGCGCCGGCATGATTCGCCAGGAAGCCGCGGGCATCTACGCATGGCTTCCGCTCGGGCTGCGCGTTTTGAAGAAGATCGAGCGCATCGTGCGCGAGGAAATGGATCGCGCCGGCGCGATCGAGCTCCTGATGCCGACGCTGCAGCTCGCGGACCTGTGGCGCGAAAGCGGCCGCTACGATGCCTACGGTCCGGAAATGCTGCGCATCCGCGATCGCCACGAGCGCGAGCTGCTGTACGGGCCCACGAACGAGGACATGATCACGGAGATCTTCCGCGCCAGCGTGCGTTCGTACCGGAGCCTGCCGGTCAACCTCTACCACATCCAATGGAAATTCCGCGACGAACAGCGCCCGCGGTTCGGCGTGATGCGCGGCCGCGAATTCCTGATGAAGGACGCGTATTCGTTCGATCTCGACGAGGCAGCCGCGCGGCGCGCCTACAATCGCATGTTCGTGGCGTACCTGCGCACGTTCGCGCGCATGGGTCTCAAGGCGATTCCGATGCGCGCCGAAACCGGCCCGATCGGCGGCGATCTGTCGCACGAGTTCATCGTCCTCGCCGAGACCGGCGAGTCGGCCGTGTACTGCGACCGGCGCGTGCTCGAGCTGCCGATACCCGGCGCCGACATCGACTACGAAAGCGATCTCTCCACGCTGATCACGCAATGGACCGCGCTCTACGCGGCAACCGAAGACGTGCACGACGCCGCGCGCTACGAGCGCGAAGTAGCCGCACCCGATCGCCTGCACACGCGCGGCATCGAAGTCGGGCAGGTGTTCTACTTCGGCACGAAATATTCGGAGCCGATGAACGCGGTCGTTGCCGGTCCGGACGGGATCGAACGGCCGATTCACGGCGGCTCGTACGGCATCGGCGTATCGCGTCTGGTCGGCGCGATCATCGAAGCGAGCCACGACGAAGCCGGCATCGTCTGGCCGGAGCCGGTCGCGCCGTTCCGCGTCGGGCTCATGAACCTGAAGCCCGGCGACGCCGGCGTCGATTCCGCCTGTGAGATGCTGTACGCGAGTCTCCAGGCGGCCGGCATCGATGTGCTTTACGACGACACGAGCGAGCGCGCGGGCGTCAAGTTCTCGACGATGGACCTGATCGGGCTGCCGTGGCAGCTGACGGTGGGTCCGCGCGGTCTCGCCAGCGGGACCGTGGAACTCAAGCATCGCGCGAGCGGCGAACGAACCGAGCTCGCGCCGGACGCGGCGCTGGCGAAACTCCGGGGTTGAACGGCGATGAGCGATTTCCTCTGGCAGAAGGACGGCGTGAAGATCGACGCGCGCATCATGCGCTTTCTCGCCGGCGACGATGTCGCGCTCGATCGCGAGTTCTTTCTTCACGATGTCGCCGCGAGCAAGGTGCACGTGGAAGGGCTGGCTCGCATCGGAGTGATCGGAGCCAGCGAAGCGGCTGCACTGACCCGCGAGCTCGACGCGCTCGGCAGCGACTTCGCAGCCGGACGCTTCACGCTCGACGAACGTTACGAGGACGGTCATTCCGCGATCGAGGCGCGCCTGACCGGGCGGCTCGGCGACGTCGGCCGCAAGGTGCACACGGGACGCAGCCGGAACGACCAGGTCCTGGTCGCGACGAGGCTTTGGCTCAAGGCCAGGCTCGATACGTTGTTTGCCGTTTGTCGCAGCATAGCCGGCGCCTGTCTCGACCGGGCCGAGCGCGAAGCGCTGCCGATGCCGGGCTACACGCACCTGCAACGAGCTGTCGTCTCGTCGACGTCGCTCTGGTTCGCTGCCTTCGCCGAGGCATTCGTCGACAACGCCGTGCGCGTCCGCGACACGCTCGGCTGGATCGACGCGAATCCGCTCGGCACGGCGGCAGGCCATGGCGTGAACCTGCCGCTCGATCGCGACGGTGCGACCCGGTCGCTCGGCTTCGCGCGGCTGCAGATCAACCCGATCTACGCGCAGCTCTCGCGTGGGAAGTTCGAGATCGGCGCGCTCGATGCGCTTGGCGCGGCGATGCTCGACCTGCGGCGTCTGGCATGGGATCTCTCCCTGTTCACGACCGCGGAGTTCGGTTTCGTGCGTCTCCCCGCCGAATACACGACGGGCAGCTCGATCATGCCGAACAAGAAGAATCCGGATGTCGTCGAGCTGATGCGCGCGAGCTACGCGAGCGTCGCCGCGGCACGGATCGAGATCGAGCAGCTGCTCGCGCTGCCTTCCGGCTATCAGCGCGACCTGCAATTCAGCAAGGGCGCGATCGTGCGCGCGTTCGCGCGCGGGCTTGCCGCGCTGGATCTGCTGCCGGATCTGCTGATGAGATTCGAGTGGGACGCGCCGCGCATGCGTGCAGCGATCGAGCCGTCGATGTACGCGACGGACGTTGCGATCGAGGAGGCGGCGCGCGGCGTGCCGTTCCGCGAGGCTTATCGGCAAGCGGCGGATTCGGGGGCGGTGGGCGCCGGACGAACGCCGGAAGCGAGTCTCGCGGCGAGGCGCTCGCCCGGCGCGAGCGGAGATCTGCGATTGGCGGTCCTGCGCGAGCGCTTGGATCGATTGAAGTAGCGCGGCGCAGCGTTCAGCGCGTCAACCATCCCTGCGCGCGTGCCGTGCACAGCGCATAGGGAAAGATCCAGAAGAGCGCGAACGCGGAGAAGAACGCGTAGCCGATGCCGTAGACGAAATCCCAGTGCCGCTCGCCGCGCAGGTAATAGAGCATGTTGAACGACGACACCAGCAGCATCGCGCAGCAGAAGCGCAGCAGCATTTCGGGATGGCTCCCGATCAGCGCGACCAGGAGCGCCAGCGTTGCCCAGGCGACCGGATAGCGCGAATTCGTGATCACCGCTTCGACGAGCGCGATCGCGCGGGCCTTCGGCGGCCGACGCCAGACGACCGTGCGGATGAAGCGCAGCTCTTCGCGCACGTAGCTGCGATCCCAGCGCAGGAACATCTTGCACAGGCGACGGTACGTGGTCGGCACCAGCGTGTGCACGATGCCGGCCCGCTGATAGACGCAGTCGTAGCCCTGGCCGAGGATCTCGTTGGTCATCGCGCGATCCTCGCCGTACGTGCATCGTCGGCCGAGGAAGCGCTGGCCGACCCAGTCGTCGAGCACGTCGCGCACCACGCGGGCGCGGTAGGCGGCGAGGGCGCCCGGACAGCAGTAGACGGTCCCGTACGTGCTTTGCACGGCCCGCAGGAAATCGAACGAAAGCGCGAAGCGTACCTTCAGCATGCGCGGGATCAGGCCGTCGCCGCGGTTGAACACGCTGACCTTGCCGGCGACTGCGCCGACGCGCGGATCGCGGAACGGGCCGGCCATCGCCAGCAGCGTGTCGGGTTCGATCACGCTGTCGGAATCGATCGTCACCATGATCTCGCCGCGGCCGCGTCGGAATCCGGCTTCGAGCGCCGCGCGCTTGCCACGGTTCTTTTCGAAACGCAGGGGCGTGACCACATCGGGAAAGCGGCGGGCGACCTGCTGGATGTGCTGCCAGGTATCGTCGACGCTGCCGTCGTCGACGACGAAGACCTCGAGGCGCTCACGCGGGAAACGCGCCGCGACGACGGATTCGATCGAGCGCGCGACCATTTCGCCCTCGTTGTACGCGGGAATGATCACGGTCAGCGTCGGCGCGTCCATCATGGACGCCACCGGCGGGGTCCGGTAACGGAACCAGAGCAGCGTACGCAGCAGCAGCATCAGCATGCCCATTGCGGTCCACAGGATCGCCGGGCTGACGACGAAGCGCCCCCACTGATGATGGCGAGCGGCGCTGACGACGCCGTGGAAGATGTCGAACCGCCAGCTCAGAAACAGAACGATGGCGAAGCCGAGAAGAATGAGGGCGCGATAGAACCGGTCGCCGGGCAGGTCGCGGTAATCGTGGATGCGCGCAGGGGAGGTGGCGGCCGCGATGTCGGTGGTCGTCAGCATCGGATTTCTCGGAGTGTCCGAATCTTCGCCATTGGCCCATCAACCTCGCATGAATGGGTTCGGAAATCCGTAAACATTCGTAAGGGCAACGAAAGGTTATCGCGGCATCGTGTGCCGCGATGTCGATTCCGGTTTCCATGGCTGGCGGTTTTTCATTCGGCGAGCGGCGACGATGGCTCGTATTCGCCGCGCTCCTTGCCGCGCTGATCGCATTGCGCGTGTACTGCGCATTCACGCTCTTCATGAATTCCGATGAGCCGCAGCATCTGCACATCGTATGGGCGTGGACGCAGGGTCTCGTGCCGTATCGGGACGTTTTCGACAATCACGCGCCGCTGTTTCAGCTGCTTTGCGCGCCGCTTCTGGCGTGGCTCGGCGAGCGCGCCGACATCGTCGCGCTGATGCGGCTGGCGATGATTCCGCTTTATCTCGGCGCGCTGTGGCTGACCTGGTACATCGGCAAGGTGCTGTGGAGCTCGCGCGTCGGCGCCGCCGCAGCGCTTCTTGCCGCATTCTCTCCGATCTTCTTCATCGTGTCCGTCCAGTTCCGGCCCGACGATCTGTGGATGCTGCTCTGGCTCGCGGCCGTTGCCGCGGGAATTTCGCCGAAGTTTGCGCACCGTCGCGCGGTCGTGGTCGGTCTGCTGGTCGGCGCGGCGTTCGCCGTGTCCCTGAAGTCCGTGTTGCTTGTCGTAGCCGCGGCGATCGCTGCAGTGACCCTCGCGGCAATGCAGGGGCGCCTGCGTCCGCTCGTGTCGAAACGCGTGACGATGCAGCTCGGCGGCGGTGTGCTGGCGGCGCTCGTCGTTCCTGCGCTGTTTGCCGGGTACTTCGCCGGCGTCGGGGCCTGGCATCAGGCGGTCTATTGCGTCTTCTCGCACAACATGGTGCCGGACCTCGGCCGCCGCAACCTCGTCGATGCACGGATCCTGCTTCCATTGCTCGGCTATCCGCTCGTCGTGGGATTCGTTTGGTGGACGCGCAAACGCGATGCCGGCGAGGATCGGTGGACGCCGCGTGCCTGGCTGCTGCTTTCGTCGACGTCGTATCTTCTGATCCTCTACGGTTTCTGGCCGCTGATCACGCATCAGGACCTGCTGCCGGCCATTCCGTTGCTGGCGGTGTGCGCGGCCGCGGCGATCGTGCCTGCGAACGAGGGCGGCGCGACTCGACCGCGGATTGCACTGGCGCTCGCATTCGCCGGAATCAACGTCGTCAACATGGCGACGGCAGCGGTGCCGACGCGCGACATGCTCGCGCCCGAGCAGAACGAGCTCGCGCGCGTGCTCATGCTCACGCGTGCAGGTGACCCGGTGATGGATGCGAAGGGCGAGGCGATCTTTCGACGGCGGCCCGTCTACTGGGCGATGGAAGACGTCACGGAAGCGCGCATGCGCGACGGCTTGATCGTCGACGACATCGCCGAGAGGCTCGCGGCGACGGCAACGCCGATCGTCATCGTGGAGCGCTTGTCCGCCTTCGATCAATCGTTCGTTCGCGACAACTACCTTCCCGTGGAACCGCATGACGGCCTCATCCGCGTCGCCGGTCAGTCGCTCGGCCATGCTCGCACCGGGGCTGCCGTGCCGTTCGATGTCCGAGTGCCGCTGGAATATGCGATCGTCGCGCCGGGCGGGCCGGCATCCGGCGTGCTCGATGGCGCAGAGCTGAACGGTGGGCGAATGCTGGCGGCCGGCCGCCATGTGTTCGTTCCCTCCGCGGACGGGGAACTTGCGCTAGTCTGGGCGCCGGCACTGCAGCGCGGGCTCGAAGCTCGCGAATTGTTCGCGGAATCCGACCGATGACGAGAACCCTGACATTCCGCGCCACCGACCGTTTGCTCGTTTTCGCGCCGCATCCCGACGACGAAACGCTGGCGACCGGCGAGTTGATCCAGCTTGCGCTTGCGGCCGGCGCGCACGTGCGGGTCGTGTTCGCGACGGACGGCGACAACAATCCGTGGCCGCAGCGCTGGTCCGAGCGGCGCCTGCGCATCGGTGCGGCCGAGCGCGTGCGCTGGGGCAGGCGCCGTCGTGGAGAGGCGCTTGCGGCCCTGGCCCGGCTCGGTCTCGGCGCGGAATCGGCGCATTTCCTCGGCTGGCCGGATCTCGGTCTGACCGCGCGTCTGGAGCGCGACGACGCCGGTATCGAAACGCTGCGCGCAGAGATCGACGCGTTCGCGCCGACGCACATTGCGATGCCTTCGCTGCGTGATCGCCATCCGGATCACGGCGCGCTGCGCGTGATGCTCGAGCTCGCGTTGCGCAGGATACGGCGGTCCTGCGTGCGGCTCGGCTACGTGGTGCACGGCCGTTCGTCCGACCCGGGCGAGTGGCTGCCGGCGCCCGATGCGGCGCGGCACGCACGCAAGTCCGAGGCGCTGCTGTCGCACGCCAGCCAGATCATCCTGAGCCGGCGACGCCTCTTGCGCTGGGCGAGTCAGCGCGAATCATTCGATCACGGCGAAACGAATCCATCGGTCGCGGCCGCGGCGAGCGGCGGAATCCTGCTGAGCATTCCGTTGATTCCCCGACACCGGTTCTGGCGTCGGCACGAGGTGTTGCTCGTGCTCGCCGACGGCGAACGCGTCGAGAGGGCGCGCGTGCGGTTGCCGCGCATGATCGGTGCGGCGGGCCGCAAGCTGCTCGGCACGGCGCTGTGCGACGGACGCGCTACGATCGCGCTCGAAGACGGAGCATTGCAGATCTCGGTGGCCGCCGGCGCGGACGGTCATGCGAGCGGGTACGTGAAACTCGAACGCAGCGCGCCGCGTGTTTTCATCTTCGACGTCGAAACCTGGCGCCGGTTCGAGGATTTCGCCGCATGGCACGGGTCGGCTGCGCCGCGTGTCGAGCCGGTGGCAGTCGCTCAGCGCGCTTCGCTGTGATGCCGCGTCGCCGGCGATCGGCGCGCTCTTTGGCGGCGCCTTTGCAAGTCCTTACCCTTTGGCGACATCCATCCGTTGCGAGCTGGATTAGGGTAAAAGTCCGCGACGTCATCGCCTCCCTGCAAGTGCAGCGGCTCCTCCCAAGGCCCTGGCGTCGCGGATCTTTTTTTCCGTTTCGTCGAATTCCCGTCCGCACGAAAATTCGATCGTTTGTGCCGGCAGCGACGGTGCAAGCGGACGTGCGATCCCATGATCGCCGGACCCTCGGCGCGCTCGAGCGCGAACGCAAATGAGGCGTCGACAGGATCGCCGCGTTGATGCGCCAGGCGAGAGCGGAATCGGGGGACTCATGACCACGTCTTCGGAAGTGCGAGTCCTCCGCGCCATCGGCCCCGGGATCACGACCGGGGCGGCGGACGACGATCCGTCGGGCATCGCCACCTATTCGGTCGCCGGCGC
>DAISJF010000065.1:4164-8306 GCA_036821625.1 Rhodanobacteraceae bacterium | reverse complement strand
AGCACATCGCGTTGATCGAGCTCGAGCCGCCGAGCACCTTGCCGCGCGGCCACCACAGACGCCGATGCGCGAGCGCGGGTTCCGGCTCGGTGTAGTAGTCCCAGTTGATGCGCTTGTTGTTGACCAGCTTGGCGAGCCCGGCCGGCATGTGGATGAACGGATGCCAGTCGCGGCCGCCGGCTTCGAGCACGAGCACTTTCGTGTCCGGGTTCGCGCTCAGCCGGTTCGCGAGCACGCAGCCTGCCGAACCGGCGCCGACGATCACGTAGTCGTAGGTCATTGCGAGACCGGCATCGGGGAAGACCGCAGCCTAGGCGCCGCGGCTAGAGCAGATGCTCCACGCGCGCGGCGCGATCACGCGAGCACTTCGACGGCGTCGCCGACGCGCAGCGTGCCGAGCCCGCGCGGAATCACGTTCTGGCCGAACGTCACGCCGCGCTCGCCGCGCCGGTATGTCGTCAGCGTGCGCAGCGGCTCGCCGGATGGATCGAACGCGCCGCGCTCGAAATCGACGGTCGTGAACACGCAGCGCGAGCAGGGTTTGACCAGATCGAACTCCACGGCGCCGATGCGAATGCGTTTCCAGCTGTCCTCGGCATGCGGCGTCGTATGCGCGACGACGAGATTCGGCCGGAAGCGCAGCATCGGCACCGGTGACGCCAGTTTCGCGTTCAATGCGTCGAGCGCCGCCTCGGAAATGAGCAGCAACGGAAACGCATCGGCGAAGCTCACTTCGTCGTCCGGGCGCGCGTAGTCGGGATTGACGGGCCGCACACAGGCATCGTCCATGTAGGCAAGATGCGCCGGCATGCCGAGAAACGCGCTCATCCACGCATCGGCCGCATCGCCGGCCGGCAACGCCGCGACCGTATTCGCCCATACCGTCACTTCGGTGCGATCGCCAGCGCCCGGCTGCTCGAGCCGCAACGGCGGCATGCCGGGCGCGGTCACGTCGAGCGCGTCGCGGTCGGGCACGACGCGCAGCAAGGTCAGGCGCGGATGCTGGCGGCCGGTCAGGAACCGGCCGTTTGCGTCGGTCACGATCCAGCGCCGGTCGTAGCGCAGCCCGCGCCGCTCCACCTCGGCAACGCGAAGCGGCAGCGGCGCGCAGGACTTGAGCGGAAAGATGTTGGGGGCGGAGAGGGCCGGCGTCATCGCTCTAGTATGCCGCGAGGAAGACAAAATCCGCATGCTAGTCTTGCGCGCCGAGCACCGGGAGCCGACGTGCCGAAGCGCCCTGCCATCCAGCGCCAAGAGTGGTTCGCCGTCGGCGTCGCGTTCGTCTATTTCTTCTGCGTGCTGGCCGCCTATTACGTGATTCGGCCGGTGCGCGATCAGCTCTCCGCGGCGGTCGGGTCGACCTCGCTGCCGATCTTCTACGCCGCGACGTTCTTCGCGACGCTGGCGCTGACGCCGTTGTTCGGCGCACTGGTGGCGCGGTTTCCGCGGCGGCATTTCGTGCCGGTCGTGTATCTGTTTTTCATCGCCGGGATGATCGCGTTCATTCCCGCGTTCGAGATGCAGGACACGATCGGCGCGCGCGTGCTCGGCTCGATCTTCTTCGTCTGGGTCAGCGTGTTCAATCTCTTCGTCGTCGCCGTGTTCTGGAGCTTCATGGCGGATCTGTTCGACGCCGAGCAGGCGCACCGCCTGTTTCCGGTCATCACGCTCGGCGGCGCAGTCGGCGCGCTGGCGGGCCCTGCGCTGACCAAGGCGTTCGTGTTCCTGGTCGGCGTGTCGGGGCTGCTGATCGTGTCCTCGCTGCTGCTCGGCTTCGCGATCGCGTGCATCCTGATGTTGTCGCGCTGGTCACGCAGCCATCCCGTCGCCGGCGACACGCGGCGCGACGAGCGCGTCATCGGCGGCGGGCTGCTCGCCGGCGCGATCGAGACGCTGAAATCGCCGCTGATGCGCCGCATGGCCTTCCTGATGCTGCTCGGCGACGCGGTCGGCACCGTCGTGTACGCGCTGCTGGCCGATTACAGCGGCGCGACGTATCCGACGCGAGAAGCACGCATCAATTTCGCGGCGGGCATCGATCTCTGGGCAAACTCGCTGCAGATGGCGCTGCAGATCGTGCTGACGCGTCCGCTGATGGTCCGCTTCGGACCCGGCGCCGCGATGGCGATGGACGGCGCGGTGAAAGCGATCATGCTGGCCGGCCTCATCGTGCTGGGCGGACCATGGATCGCGGTGGTCGCGGTCGTCACGCGAGCCAGCGCCTATGGCGTCTTCAAGCCGGCGCAGGACAGCCTCTACACGCGCGTCGAGGCGGAGACCCGCTACAAGACCAAGAACTTCATCGATACGTCGGTCTGGCGCTTCGGCGATGTCGTGATCACCAGCGGCTTGAATCTGCTGCGCTGGCTTGGCGTCGCGGTTCCCGGTTTCGCGGCGTTGACGATGCTCGCCGCCGCGAGCTCGGGCTGGCTCGGCTGGCGCATCGTGCGAACGCCCGAACTGGCTGCGCAAAGCTCATTGTCTGCACGTTGAGAACGTGGTTTCCTGACTCTCCGACAACGGGGCACGACCATGGCGATCGAGACGATTTCCGAGCAGCGCTGCTTCGGCGGTGTGCAGGGTTTCTACAAGCACGCATCCACCGAGACCGCCGGCACGATGAAATTCGGCGTGTTCCGTCCGCCGCAGGCCGCGAAAGGCAAGGTGCCGGTGTTGTACTACCTGGCCGGCCTCACCTGCACCGAGGAAACTTTCGTAATTAAGGCCGGTGCGCAGCGCATCGCGGCGGAGCTCGGATTGATGCTCGTCACGCCCGACACGAGCCCGCGCGACACGGGCATCGAAGGCGCGACCGGCGACTGGGAATTCGGCGAAGCGGCCGGCTTCTACCTCGACGCGACGACGCCGGCGTTCGCGAAGCGCTTTCGCATGTACAGCTACGTGACGAAGGAGCTGCCGGCCCTCATCGGCGCGAGCTTCGCATCCGCCGACACGAAGCGCGAGAGCATCTTCGGCCACTCGATGGGCGGCCACGGCGCGCTGACGATCGCGCTGAAGAATCCCGAGCGCTACAAGTCCGTTTCCGCGTTCGCGCCGATCGTCGCGCCGAGCGAAGTGCCGTGGGGACAGAAAGCGCTGCCTCGCTACCTCGGCGAAGATCGCAAGGCATGGCGCCCGTACGACGCCTGCGCGCTGATCAAGGACGGCCATCGCTTTCCCGGCACGATCCTCGTCGATCAGGGCTACGCCGACAAATTCCTCGAAGTGCAGCTGCAGCACTGGCGGCTCGACGCCGCGTGCCGCGAGGCGGGCCAGTCACTGACGTTGCGCGTGCACGCCGGCTACGATCACAGCTACTACTTCATCGGCACGTTCATGGGAGATCACCTGCGGCATCACGCGGCGGCGCTCGCGTAGAACCGCGGCAGGGACCGCGTCATCGCCAGCCCGAGCTGATCGGGTATCTCCGGTTGCGCCCGAACGCGCGCGTGGTGATTTTCGGTCCGGGCGCCGACTGGCGCCGCTTGTACTCGCTGCCGAGCACGAGGCGCGCGACGCGCCGCACCGTTGCCTCGTCGAAGCCGGCGGCGACGATTTCCGCCTGCGATTCCTCGCCGTCGACGAAACGCTCGAGCATCGCATCGAGAATCTCGTACGGAGGCAATGAATCCTGATCGGTCTGGTTCGTGCGCAGCTCCGCCGACGGCGGCCGTTCGATCACGACGGGTGGAATGACCCAGGCGTCCTCCGCTTCCTGCGCGTTGCGCCAGCGCGCGAGATTCCAGACGAGCGTCTTGTACACGTCCTTGAGCGGCGCGTAGCCGCCGCACATGTCGCCGTACAGCGTCGCGTAGCCGACCGCCATTTCGCTCTTGTTGCCGGTCGACAGCACCAGCCGCCCGAGCTTGTTCGACAGCGCCATCAGCAGCACGCCGCGACAGCGCGACTGGAGATTCTCCTCGGTGATGTCTTCGGGGCGCCCGGCGAATACCGGCGCGAGCGTCTCGCGGAAGGCCTCGAACGCGTGCTCGATCGGCAGCACGTGATACTCGACGCCGAGGCGTTCGGCCTGCGTTTGCGCCTCGCGCAGCGAAAGATCGGATGTGTACCGGCTCGGCATCATCACCGCAGTGACGCGCTCGGCGCCAAGCGCATCGACCGCGAGCGCGAGCGTCAGCGCC
>DAISJF010000065.1:0-4154 GCA_036821625.1 Rhodanobacteraceae bacterium | reverse complement strand
AAGAACAGGTCGTCGCCGGTGCCGCCGGTCATGGTGTCGAGGCCCGCCCCGCCGGACAGGCCGAGCAGAACGCCGGGAAATCCATTCTTCGCCACGTAATCGCGAATGCCGCGCTCGATGCCGGCGTAGACGATCGCTTCGATCGAATCGTCGGCGGCGACCGGCCAGTCGCGCGCGGCGAAGCGCCGGGTCGCGGCGTCGTACTCGGCGAACAGCAGCGCATCGACGAACTGCGGTGCTCGCGCGGCGATGCGTCCGTCGGGCTCGACCAGCAGCGCACCGCCGTCGAACAGCAGATCGTCCTGGCCGCCGACCACGTTGACGTACGCGATTGCGACATTGTTCTCGCGTGCGCGATGTGCGAGCAGCTCCTCGCGCGTGGTCGCCTGCGGGATGTCGAACGGCGACGCGTTGATGATGAGCAGCATCTCCGCGCCGGCGCGCGCGGCGCCTGCGGCGGGCTCGGCTTCCCAGATGTCCTCGCAGATCAGGAGGCCGACGCGCACGCCCGAAATCTCGACCACGGCCGCTTCGTGTCCCGCACGGAAATAGCGCTTCTCGTCGAATACGGTGTAGTTCGGCAACGCCTGCTTGTGATAGGTGACCTCGACTTCGCCGTCGCGCAGCAGGCTCGAGGCGTTGTAGACCTCGCCCTGCGAGTGCGGATGGCCGAGATAGACCGCGACGTCATGCGTGTCGCGCGCGAGCGCATCGACCTCGCGCGCGCACGCGGCGAGAAACGTCGGACGCAGCAGCAGGTCCTCCGGCGGATAGCCTGAAATCGCGAGCTCCGGAAACGCGATCAGCGCCGCTCCGCCGTCGCGCGCCTTGGCGATCTGATCACGCATGCGCGCGGCATTTGCCGCGACGGCGCCCACCGGAAAATCCATCTGGGCGAGCGCGAAACGGAGAGTCGGCATTCAGTCCTTCGGCGGTGCGGGCGTCGCGCGCGGCGACGACCCGCCTATTGTAACCGCCCCGCTTGCGGCCATGCGGACGGCGGCCGCGGTATCGGCTGCACGGTGACGGAGACGTTGGCGCTCGCCGTATGGCCGTGGCCGTCGCTGATCGTGTACGCGAACGTGTCGACGCCGCTGAATGCGCGCGACGGCGAGTACAGCACTTCGTTGTTGACGATCTGCGTGGTGCCGCCGGTGGGCTGCGTGACGCTCGTGATCGTCAACGGGTCGCCGTCGGGATCGCTGTCGTTCGCGAGCACATCGATCGTGACCGGCGTGGCGAACGCGGTCGTCGCGGTATCGTTGTTCGCGATCGGCGGCCTGTTCGGCGGCGCATTGATCGTGACCGTCACCGTCGCCGTCGCGGTGCCGCCGCGGCCGTCGTTGATGGTGTAGTTGAACGTGTCGGTGCCGACGAATCCGGCCACGGTCGGCGTGTAGATCACTTCGTTGTTGCTGATCTGCGCGGTGCCGAACTGCGGCGCCGTGACGCTCTGCACGGTCAACGGATCGCCGTCCGGATCGCTGTCGTTGGCGATGACGTCGATCGTGACCGGCGTGCCCGTGAACGTCGTCGCCGTGTCGTTGACCGCGATCGGTGGCTGATCGGGCGGCTGCGTGACGGTGACGGTGACCGTCGCGGTCGCGGTGCCGCCGCGGCCGTCGCTGATCGTGTACGTGAACGTATCGGTGCCCGTGAAGCGCGGCGCCGGCGTGTACGTGATGTTCGTCGCGGTGGCGGAGACGCTGCCGTTGGCTGGCGCCGTGACGCCGATGATCGTGAGCGGATCACCGTCCGGATCGCTGTCGTTCGCGAGCACGTTGATCGTGACCGGCTGGCCGAGCACGGTCGTCGCTGCATCGTTGACTGCGATCGGCGGGCGGTTCGGCTGCGGCGTCACCGTCACGGTGACGTTTGCCGTGGCGTTGCCGCCGCGACCGTCGCTGATCGAGTACGTGAAGCGATCGACGCCCGAGAACGTGGCTGCCGGCGTGTAGACGATCGCGTTGCCCGAAATCGTCGCGGTGCCGTTCGCCGGCGGCGTGACCGCGCTGATCGTGAGCGTGTCGCCGTCGGGATCGCTGTCGTTGGCGAGCACGGCGATCGAGACCGGCGTGTCGAACGTGGTCGTCGCCGCATCGTCGACCGCGACCGGCGCGCGATCCGGCTGCGGCGAGACGATGACGCTCACGTTCGCGGTGCTCGTGCCGCCATGGCCGTCGTCGATCGTGTACGTGAAGCGCGCGGTGCCGGAGAATCCCGGCGTCGGCGTGAAGGTCAGCGTGGTGCCGTTGATCGTGACGCTGCCGCCGACCGGCTGCGTCACGTTCACGATCGTGAGCGTGTTGCCGTCGGGATCGCTGTCGTTGGCGAGAACGTTGATCGTGACCGGGCGGCCGAATGTCGTCGTGGCGCTGTCCGGAACCGCCTGCGGCGGACGATTCGGTTGCGCCGCGACGCTGACCGAGACGTTCGCGCTGGCCGAGCCGCCGTGACCGTCGCTGATCGTGTAGCCGAACGTGTCGGTTCCGGTGAAGGCCGCAGCGGGCGTATAGATGATTGCGGATCCCGCGATCGCGGCCGTGCCGTGCGCTGGTGCGCTGACTGCGGTGATGCCGAGCGCGTCGTTGTCGGGATCGCTGTCGTTCGCAAGCACGTTGATGGTCACCGACGCGCCATCGGTAACCGTGGCCGAGTCGCTCCGCGCGATCGGGAAGTGGTTCGTGTATTGCTTTGGTCCGCGGGTCGTCGAGACGTTCTGCGTTTTCTGCGTGCGGTACGACTCGACGACGCGCGGATGCGCCTGCGACGGGCGCCCGAGCGAGCGCGAGATCCAGGCCGGATCTTCGAGCTGGCTGGTCGGCACGAATGAGCCGTGCGCGCCGAATTCGTAGCGCAGGAACACGGCGAGGCGGTCGTCGTTCTGATCCGGATCGAGGCTGCCGTGCTTCCCGACATGCTCGGCCAGCGCCGAGAACGTCCAGCCGCGCGTGCCGAGCGCCGTGTCGACGCCGAGCGAGATCGTGTTCGCGCTCGCGCCGCCGCTGCCGTCCTGATAGCCGAAACCGCCGTGCAGGCGCGTCGCGGTGCTTTCGAAGAAGTGGCTCGCCTGAAGGCCGATCTCGGTGCCGTAAGGCTTGCGGTCGAAGATCGTCTCGGTCGTCGTCGTCTGCACCTGCGTGTAGTCGCCGATCGCATCCGAGCCGTTCACGGTCGTCACTTCGTTCGCGATCGTGGTGTCCGAATGACGCGCACCGGTCACGCCGGCGGCAAGATACGCTTCGAGCGAAAACTCGCGCCGCTCGATGCCGAAGCCGAGCGTCGCCTTGCGGTCGCGGTCTTCGTTCTGATCGAGCGCGAAGCTGAGCCGCGCGACGGTGGCGTGGTCCGGATGCAGCCGCGCTTCCAGCGGATCCATGCCCCAGAGCCAGTTGAAATCGCCCTGCACGCCACCGGCGCCGCTCTGATCCCACCAGAGCTGGCCGACCACAGCGCGCGCGTTGTTGCGCGCGAACACGCCCATGATCTGGCCTTCGGAGTGGCCGTTCTCGTTGACGCCGAGCGAAACGCTCGCGTCGTTGCCGACGTACGAAAGCGGCACCGAGGCATCGGTGACGGACGGCGCACCGTCGGGATTGTCCGGCCACGGCGGCGCCGCGGACGCAACAGTGAACGCCGCAGCGAGCGACGCAACGACGAAGCGACGCATGTCCGATCCCCCAATGCCCTTGCCGGCACCCGCTCGTATGGTATTCGGGGAGAAACGCCGATGCGCGTGAAATTGAGACGCCGGACGCGCGAACCCGGCGCCCGCGCGTGTACGAAAACGCCTGCGTCGTTCAGCCGGCGGGGTCGGTCAGTGCTTTTGCAGGCGCGCGGCGATGGCCTTGCCGAGGTCCGCCGGCGACTTGACGGTCGTCACGCCGGCCTTCTCCAGCGCGGCGAATTTTGCCGCGGCCGTGCCCTTGCCGCCGGAGATGATCGCGCCCGCGTGACCCATGCGCTTGCCCGCCGGTGCGGACGCGCCGGCGATGAACGCGACGACCGGCTTGGTCACGTGCTCCTCGATGAATTCGGCCGCTTCTTCCTCGGCGCTGCCGCCGATCTCGCCGACCATGATGATGCCTTCGGTCTGCGCATCGTCCTGGAACAGCTTCAGGCAGTCGATGAAGTTGAGGCCGTTGATCGGGTCG
>DAISJF010000064.1:0-8426 GCA_036821625.1 Rhodanobacteraceae bacterium | reverse complement strand
CGCGTGATCAGCGCATCGAGACCCGATTTCGCGATCTCGGCGCCGACCTGGTTGCGGTAGTTCGTGATATAGGAAATGCCTTCGATGATGACGTCGTAGGCTTTCCAGCTGCCGTCCTGCGCCTTGCGGAACGCGTAGTCGACCGGCAGCGTCTTGCCGTCGTCGAGCACGACCTCGGTGCGCACGATCGTGCGCTTGTCGTTGAGATCGCCCTTCGACGGCAGCACGCGCACGCGGCCGCGCGTGTAGTTGAGCAGGCCCTCGGCATAGCGATGCGCGATCGAGTTGTAGAACGCCTTGGCGAAGCGCGCGCGCTGTTCCGGCGTCGACGTGCGCGCCGACTGGCCGAGCACGAGGATCGAGGCATAGTCGATATCGAAGTGCGGCAGCAGGATGCCGTCGATCACCTTGATCAGCTTCTCGTGATCGTTCTTGAGCTCCGCCTGATGGCCTTCGATGGCCTTGCCGAGATCGTCCGCGATGCCCTGGACGATCTGGTCCGGCGTCCTGGAGGCGGACTGTGCCTCGGTCCTGACCGGAGCGGCGACGCCCGCGGCCACGACCGCAACGAAGGCGAACGCGAGAGCGAAAGTGCGCAGCATGAAAAAACTCCTCAAATGTCTTAATGTCCGTTGTCGTTGCCGGGCTTCTGCTCGCTGTCGGGTTTGGCCGCGTTCGAGTCCTGGGCGGGCTTCTGGGGTCCGCCCCCGCCGACCAGGAATTTGCCGATTAGGTCTTCGAGCTGTATCGACGACTGCGTCAGCACGAATTCGTCGCCGTCCTTGAGCTGCTGCGGCGAGCCGCCGGGCTGGATCGCAACGTACTGGTCGCCCAATAAACCACTGGTGAATATCGCGGCCGCGGAATCGTCCGGCAGCTCCTTGTAGCGGTTGTCGATCGACAGCAGCACGTTCGCATCGAGCTTGGTCGGGTCGAGATCGATCGCCTTTACCGAGCCGATGCGCACGCCGGCAATCTTGACCGGCGCGCGCAGCTTGAGCTGTCCGACGTTGTTGAAATGCGCCTTCAGCGTGTAGCTCGGGCCCTGCTGGAAATTGGCGACCGAAGTCGTCTGCGTCGCGAGATATGCGAGCGCGGCGAACCCGAGCAGGATGAACAGGCCGGTGCCGATCTGATAAGAGCGTCGCTGGTTCACGGTCCGGTCCTCACATCAGGAATGCAGTCATCACGAAATCGAGCGCGAGCACGACGATCGATGAGAACACGACCGTGCGCGTCGTCGCGTAGGCGACGCCTTCGCTGGTTGGCGGCGTCGTGTAACCCTGGAACACCGCAATCAGCGCGACCACCGCGCCGAACGCGCAGCTCTTCCAGACACCGTTGATGACGTCCTTCCAGACGTCGACGCTGGAAGTCATGTTCGACCAGAACGTGCCGTTGTCGAGGCCGAGCCAGGTCACGCCGACCAGGTGCGCGCCGAAGATGCCGAGCGCGTTGAACACGCAGGCGAGCAGCGGCATCGCGATTACGCCCGCGAGGAATCGCGGCGCGGCGACGTACGCGATCGGATCGACCGCCATCATCTCCATCGCGGCGAGCTGGTCGGTCGCGCGCATCAGACCGATTTCCGCGGTTACCGACGTGCCGGCGCGGCCGGCGAACAGCAATGCGGTCACGACCGGGCCGAGCTCGCGATAGAGCGACAGCGAAACGACCGTGCCGAGCGCCGCAGTCCCGCCGAAGATCGACAGCACGTAATAGAGCTGCAGGCCAAGCACCATGCCGACGAACAACCCGCAGGTCATGATGATGACGAGGCTCATGGCGCCGACGAACCAGACCTGGCGGATCGTTTCCTTGATGTGACGCAGGCTTTTCGGTATCGCAGCGAGGATTGCGAGCAGGAACAAACCGCACGCGCCGACCTGCGCGATCGCATCGCCGAACATCGAAAGCTCGTTCCGGCGCGGCGGACCCGCGGGTTTCGGAATCGTGTTCATGTCGCCGCCGGGAAGCCGAGATCGAGCGCGTAGTCGCGCGCCGGATAGTGGAACGGCACCGGCCCGTCCGCTTCGCCGCCGAAGAACTGCTTGGTCCACGGCGAATCGCCACGCGCAAGCTCGGCCGGCGGGCCCTGCGCGGCGATCTTGCCGCCAGCGATCAGGTACACGTGATCGACGACGCGCGCGACCGCCGCGAATTCATGCGCGACCAGTACGCTCGTGATGCCGAGCGTGTCGTTGAGCGTGCGCACGAGCTTCAGCACCTGGTTGAGCGCAATCGGATCGAGGCCGACGAACGGCTCGTCGTAGAGGATCAGCATCGGATCGCGAACGATGGCTCTCGCCAGCGCAACGCGACGCGCCATGCCGCCGGAGAGCTCGCTCGGCATCAGCCCCGCGGCGCCGCGCAGACCGACCGCCTGCAGCTTCGTCAGCACGATGTTGCGCAGGAGATCCTCCGGCAGCTTCATGTGCTGGCGCAGCGGAAACGCGATGTTCTCGAACACGCTGAAGTCGGTCAGCAGCGCGGAGTTCTGGAACAGGAACCCGATCTTTTCACGCAGGTCGAACAGCTCGCTGCGCGAGAGCGTGGGCACGTTGCGGCCATCGACGCGGATCTCTCCGGCATCCGGCGGCAGCTGGCCCGTGATATGCCGCAGCAACGTGGTCTTGCCCGTGCCGCTCGGTCCCATGATCGCGGTGATCTTGCCGCGCGCGATGTCGAGATCGATGCCGTCAAAGATCACCTTGCCGCCGAGCGAAGTGCGCAGGCCGCGTACTTCGACCAGGGCCGACCCGGCGGCTTGTCGGTTTTGGCTCACGCGGTGGGTTCCGATCCAGGCCGCCACGGGCGGCGGCGGGCTACCTTAGCCGATGCGGCGCCGCGGGTGCCAGCGGGGGCGCGGCGGTTCACGCCGGTCTCAGCAGGTCCTCGATCAGCGCGGCATGGCGCCTTGTCTGCGCCTCGCGGCGCAGGCGTCGCGTGGTGACGATCGCGCGCAGTTCGGCGAGCGCGTCCGCGAACTGGTCGTTGACGATGATGTAATCGAAATCGCCCGCGTGGGCGATCTCCTCGCGCGAATCGGCGAGGCGGCGCGCGATCGTTGCGGCGTTGTCCGCGGCGCGTGTGCGCAGCCGGCGTTCGAGCTCCTCGCGCGAAGGCGGCAGAATGAACACGGTGACGCAATCGGGTTGTACTTTCCGCACCTGGCGCGCGCCCTGCCAGTCGATTTCGAGCATCACGTCGCGCCCGGCGGCGAGCAGCGGTTCGACCGCACTCTTCGCCGTGCCCTTCAGATCACCGTGCACGTTCGCGTATTCGTAGAAGGCGCCCGTGCGCGCCATGCGCTCGAAGATCTCGCGCGACACGAAGTGATAGTGCTTGCCGTCGATCTCGCCCGGGCGCGGCATTCGCGACGTGTAGGACACGGACAGGCTGATCGCCGGCTCGCGTTCGAGCAGCGCGTTGACGAGGCTGGTCTTGCCGGAACCCGACGGCGCCGCGACGATGTAGAGGGTGCCGCTCATTCCAGATTCTGCACCTGCTCGCGCATCTGCTCGATCAGCACCTTGAGCTCGACCGCCGCATTGGTCGTGCGCGGATCGGCCGCCTTCGAACCGAGCGTGTTCGCTTCGCGATTGAATTCCTGCATCAGGAAATCGAGCCGGCGGCCGACCGCTTCCTTGAGCCCTAGCGTGCGTCGCACCTCCGCGATGTGCGCGGTGAGCCGATCGAGCTCTTCGTCCACGTCGATGCGCTGCAGCTGCAGCACGATCTCCTGCTCGACGCGGCCCGGTTCGAGCGGCTGCTTGAGCTCGGCGAGTCGAGCGTCGAAGCGCGTGCGCAGCGCAGCGCGCACGTCGGGCAGGTGGCCGCGCACGTCGGCGACGATCGCTTCGATCGATTCGATCCGCTCGCGCAGGAACCCGCCGAGCCGCACGCCTTCGCGCTCGCGCGCGGCGACCATCTGGCCGAGCGCGTCGTCGAGCACGGCCAACGCCGCGCTGCGCAGCGATTCCTGATCCGCGTCACGCTCGAGCATCACGCCGGGCCAGGCCAGCAGCGAGACGAAATCGACGTTGAGCTGCGGAAACCGCGCCGCGAGGGATTGCGCGGTTTCCGCGAGCCGCGCGATCAGCGCTTCGTCGAGCGAGATCGCGGACGCGGCCACGGCGGCCGGCTTGTAGCGCAAGCCGAGATCGACCTTGCCGCGCGAAAGGCGTGCAGCGACGCGCTCGCGCACCTGCGGTTCGAGGCTGCGCAGCTCCTCGGGCAGGCGCAGGCCGAGCTCGAGATAGCGGTGATTGACCGAACGGATTTCGATCGACAACGTGCCCTGCGCGACGTCCGATTCGGCGCTGGCGAAAGCGGTCATGCTGCGGAGCATCGTGTGACCCTGTGGTCGCGTGGCCGTCCGGCCGAGTCGCAATGGTAAACTCCGCGGCCCGTTTGCCGAAACGTTTTTCCGCATGACCCTTGCGCGCCCTTCCGGCCGTGCCGCCGACCAGTTGCGTCCGATCACGATCCAGCGTGGCTACACGCGCCATGCCGAGGGCTCGGTCCTGATCGCGTGCGGCGACACGCGCGTGCTCTGCACCGCGACCGTCGACGAGAAAGTCCCGCCGTTCCTGCGCGGCAAGGGTGAAGGCTGGGTCACGGCCGAGTACGGCATGCTTCCGCGCGCGACCGGCGAGCGCACCCAGCGCGAAGCGACGCGCGGCGGCCAGGGCGGTCGCACGATGGAAATCCAGCGCCTGATCGGCCGCAGCCTGCGCGCGTGCGTCGATCGCGGCGCGCTCGGCGAGCGCACGATCACGCTCGACTGCGACGTGCTGCAGGCGGACGGGGGCACGCGCACGGCCGCGATCACGGGCGCGTATGTGGCGCTCGTCGATGCGGTGCGCTGGCTCAAGTCGAAGAATGCGCTGAAGCGCGATCCGGTATTCGGCGCCGTCGCCGCGGTATCGGTCGGCATCTACCAGGGCACGCCCGTGCTCGATCTCGACTACGCCGAGGATTCGGGCTGCGACACGGACATGAACATCGTCATGAACGACGGCGGCGGCTTCATCGAGCTGCAGGGTACGGCGGAAGGTCACGCGTTTCGTCGCGACGAGCTGGATGCGCTGCTGGCGCTGGCGGTAAAGGGCGTCGCAGAGCTCTGCGCGAAGCAGCGCGAGGCTTTGGCCGGCGCCTGATGACGGACCTGCGCCGCATCGTCCTCGCGAGCGGCAATCGCGGCAAGCTCGCCGAGATCGGCGCGGTGCTCGCGGACACCGGCATCGAGCTGATCGCGCAATCGGAGCTCGGCATCGAAGACGCCGAGGAAACCGGAGCCACGTTCGTCGAGAACGCATTGCTCAAGGCGCGGCGAGCCGCGCGGGCCAGCGGCCTGCCCGCACTCGGGGACGATTCCGGAATCTGCGTCGATGCGCTCGGCGGCGCGCCCGGCCTTCGCTCGGCGCGCTATGCCGGCGCGCACGGCGACGCGGCGGCGAACATCGCCAAGCTGCTGCAAGCGCTCGCCCCACTCGACGACGAGGCACGCGCCGCGCACTTTCACTGCACGATCGTGCTGCTGCGTAGCGCGGAAGATCCTGCGCCGCTGATTGCCGAAGCACGCTGGCGCGGCCGCATCCTGCGCGCGCCGCGGGGCGACAAGGGCTTCGGCTACGATCCCGTATTCTTCGATCCTGCGCTCGCCAGAAGCGCCGGCGAGCTCGATCCGGCCGTCAAGAATCGCGTCAGCCATCGCGGGCGCGCGCTGGCGAGGCTCCGCGAGCTGTTGACAGCGGACTGAAACCCGCAGCCCCGATGCGCCTGCGCGCCTAGAATCGCGGCATGTCCCTGATCGCGCCGCCACTCTCGCTCTACGTGCACATCCCGTGGTGCGTCAAGAAATGCCCGTACTGCGATTTCAATTCGCACGCGCGCGAGGCCGCGTTGCCGGTCGATGCGTACATCGATGCGCTGTGCGCCGATCTCGACGCCGACCTCGATCGCTTCGGCGAAGCCATCGATGGGCGCGAGATCGTCAGCCTCTTCTTCGGCGGCGGCACGCCGAGCCTGTTCGCGCCCGATGCGATCGCACGCATCATCGATGCGGCTGCGGATCGTGTCGCATTCGGGAATCGCATCGAGATCACGCTCGAGACCAATCCCGGCACGGTCGAACACGGCCGCTTCGACGAGTATCTTCGCGCCGGCGTCACGCGCATCAGCTTCGGCGTGCAGAGCTTCGACGACGACAAGCTGCTCCGGCTCGGCCGCATCCACAGCGCCGCCGAGGCCGAGCGCGCGATCAAGACCGCGCAGGATGCCGGCTACGACAACGTCAATCTCGATCTCATGTACGCGCTGCCGGAGCAAACGCTCGACGGCGCGATGAACGACGTCGAGCGAGCGATCGCGCTCGAACCGGCGCACGTTTCGCACTATCAGCTGACGCTCGAGCCGAACACGCTGTTCGCGGCGCACCCGCCGCCGCTGCCCGATGCCGACAGCGCCTGGGACATGCAGGAAGCCTGTCAGCAGCGCCTCGCTGCGGCGGGCTATGCGCAGTACGAAGTCTCGGCCTACGCGGCGAAGCAGCAGCGCTGCACGCACAACCTCAACTACTGGATGTTCGGCGACTATCTCGGCATCGGCGCGGGCGCGCACGGCAAGATCAGCGCGTCGGCGGACGGCTCGGTGACTCGCAGCGCGAAGGTCAAGCTGCCGCGCAGCTATCTCGAGCGCGCCGCGCGCGAGGGAACGTTCGGAACATGCGATGCGATCGCCGCGGAGCAGTTGCCGTTCGAGTTCATGTTGAACGCGCTTCGGCTGAACGAAGGCGCCTCGCTTGCGGATTTCGAGCGCCGCACCGGTCTCTCGCGCGAGACGATCGCCGCTCCGCTCGCGCGGGCGCGCGAACGCGGGTGGCTCGAAGCGGACGAAGTGCGGCTCATGCCGACCGAGAGCGGCCGGCGCTTCCTCAACGACCTGATCGCGCTCTTCCTGCCGGACTGACGCCGATGCTCGAGCTCGTCACGATCGATTGCCCATACTGCGGCGAAACGTTCTCGACGCAGATCGACCTGTCCGCCGGTTCGCAGAGCTACGTCGAAGACTGCGCGGTCTGTTGCCGGCCGATCGAGATCACGCTCGAAGTCGGCGACGATGGCGAGCTCGTCGCGGTGCGCACCGCGACCGATCGCGAATAAGCCGCTTGCCGCGCCTATCGCGCACACCTAAACTGCGCGACGCCACAGGTGCCCTGTCCGCCATCCGGCGGACAGGGTGAAACGGGAAGCCGGTGAGAAACCGGCGCTGCCCCCGCAACGGTGAGCAGGCAAAGCCGGATCCTTACGCCACTGCATGATGCGGGAAGGCGATCCGGCCGGTGCGCGAAGCGGCTGTTTCGACGCACGACCTGCAAGCCCGGAGACCGGCCTGGTGGTTCGCCGGGCGGTGCTGCTCGCATCCCGTCGCGGACGGTGATCGACAGCGTAGCCGGCGCATTGGCTCCAGGCGCTGCGGCGGGCGGCGGGCGGGCATGAGGCGCCTGCCGACCTCTGCCATCCCGATCCTCTCCTCCTCGTCTGGCTCACGCGGGTGTGCGATTCGAGGAGTCCGATCATGTTGCGTCAATCCATTCCGTTCCTGCTGGCCGTTTCCTTCGCGGCGATCGATGCGCGCGCCGACGAGCCGCAGACTCAGCCGACGATCCAGGTCACGGCGTCGCGCGTTGCGGAGACCGTCGACGACACGCTCGCCGACGTCAGCGTGATCACGCGCGCGGACATCGAGGCGAGCGGCGCGCGCGACGTGCTCGATCTGCTGCGCCTGCAGCCGGGTGTCGATCTCTACCGAACCGGCGGCCCGGGTCAGCAGACTTCGCTGTTCCTGCGCGGCACGAATTCGAATCACGTGCTCGTCCTGATCGACGGCGTGCGCGCGGCCTCGAGCAATACGGGCGCATTCGCGTTCGAATGGCTGCCGCTCGATGCGGTCGAGCGGATCGAGATCGTGCGCGGTCCGCGCGCGAGCTACTGGGGTTCCGATGCGATCGGCGGCGTGATCCAGATTTTCACGCGCAAGCTCGACGGTCCGCGCGTGGCGCTCGGCCACGGCACCTACGACGACGCGGACGGCAGCGCCGGCATCGGCCGCTGGGATGGACCGAACGGCTATAGCGTGCAGGTCGGCGCGCGCCACGTCGGCGGTTTCTCGGCGACGAATCCCGGCATATGCAACGGTCCGGACGATCCGTTCTGCACCTACAACCCGGACGACGACGGCTTCCGCAACACGAATCTCGTCGCGCGCGGCGCGCACGCGCTCGGCGGTCAGCTCGTTTCGGCGACGCTTTATCGCAGCCAGGGCCAGGTCGAGTTCGACCAGGGCAGCTCGAACGTGATCGAACAGGACGCCGGCGTCAACCTCGAAGGCGATCTCGGCGCGAACTGGAGTCACCGGCTTTC
>DAISJF010000063.1:0-8465 GCA_036821625.1 Rhodanobacteraceae bacterium | reverse complement strand
GATGCCCCGAGGCCGGTGACCGTCGCGGCGCGCTGACACTGCGTCCGCGGCGATCCCGTGCGGATCACTCCGCTTGCGCGACGGAAAGGATCGCTTCCGACAGCCGCGCGCGGAAGCCGCGATCGTTTTCCTCCCACCAGTTTCGCGCGGCGTCGCTCCGGGCGCGGCGCGCAGGCGCATCGAGCGCGAGGAGGCGCTCGATCCCGTGCTCGAGCGCGACGTCGTCGACGAAATACGTGGTCGCCAGCTGCTGCACCCCGGTGCGCGCGTATGCGACGAGCACGCCGCGATCGTTCGCGACCATCTCGTTCATCGGCGGCGCATCGGTCGCGAGCGTGATCGCGCCGACGCTCATGCCCTCGACCAGGTGATGGCCGAAGCCTTCGGTTTCCGAGGGGCACAGATGGAAAAGGTTGCGGTTCTGCAGGAGACGCAATTCGCCGTCGTCGATGTAGTCGGTGATCAGCCTGATGTTCGACGGCAGCGATGCGGGCAGACGGAGCGGCTTGCGCTGGATCAGCGTGAGCATCGGCCACGACGGCTTGCGCAGCCAGACATCGACGATCGCCTGCGAGCCCTTGTTGCCGCTGCGGCCGCCGAGGTGGAAAAACGTCGGCTCGCGCGGAACATCGGCGCGGCGCCGATCGATGCTGGTGAAGCCGACGAAATCCGTGCGGCAGCCGAGCGAAGTAAAAATCGGCACCGCGTGACGCGTCTTCGCAAACACGCGGTCGATCTCGCAGAGCTGCGGCTTCCAGGCCGGATCGAACCATTCGGGGTGCGGCAGCAGCACGTTGCGTCGCGCGAGCGGCAGATATTTCGGGCGCAGCCGCTCGTCCATCAGGTTCACATCGAAGCGGCCGCGCCTGCGTCCGCGCCGTAACGCGCGCCAGGCGAGCCGCGCGCGCGCGCGCTCGAACTCGATCTGGCGGCGCCATCCGCCAGCGCCGATCGCGCTGACGGTCAAATCGAAGCCCGCCGCGCCGATCGCGCGCCGCAGGATCTCGAGATCACGCGAAAGCCCGGCGCCGTTGTCGCGCGCGACGAGATGAACGCTGATCATCGCGCGATTCTACGCTGTCGCCGCGGCCGCGCCGCGAAGATCGGGCGGCGCCGCGGCGAACTCGGCCAGGTGCGCATCGATTCCGCGCTCGCAGCGCACGGCACGCGTCTGCATCGTCTCGGCGAGGATGCGGTTGTTCGGCAGGCTCATGTCGTTCGGATCGTCCGGCGCGCGCGTGTCGTGGAAGAGGTGGATCGCAAGTCCGGCGAACTTGAGCTGACGCCGCGTCACGCCGGCGTGGCGCATGCGCTTGGCGAGCTCCTGATCCTCGCCGCCGTAGCCCTCGAAGCGCTCGTCGAATCCGTTGACGCGCAGCAGATCCTCGCGCCACGCGCTCATGTTGCAGCTGAAGATGCGACCGCCGGATCTGGAGCGCGCCTTGATGCGCGCGAGCCACGGCGCGCGGATCGCACGGTGCGGCGGAAACCGGCCCGGCATGATCGGGCTGAAACGCGGACGGCCGCCGGCGACGAGCCGCGCGGTTTCCGCCGGGCTCGCATTGAGGCGGCCGCCCTGCAGGGAATGGCCCGGCAGTGCGAGCGCGATGTGGTCGGCGACGAAGTCGCGGTGCACGATCATGTCGCCGTCGATCAGGATCACATATTCGCCGCGGGACGCCGCAATGCCGCGGTTGCGTGCGCGGGCGGCGCGAAAACCTGTGTCTTCCTGCCAGACGTGCGCGATGCGGCACGGAAAGTCGTGCCCGACGCGCGCGACGAGCGCGCGCGTTTCCTCGCGCGATCCGTCGTCGGTGACGACGACTTCGTCCGGCAGCGTCGATTGGGCCGCGATGCCTGCGAGCACGCGCTCGAGCGCAGCCGGCCAGTTGTAGGTCAGAACGACGAGGCTCGTGCGCATGCGGCGCGGACGCTCAGATCCGATAGCCGCGGTTGAGCAGCCACAGCTTGATGAACTTCTGGCGCACGTAGTTCGACTTGACGCACGCGTAGATGAGACCGCGCCAGCCGTCCAGAAAACCGAGCCGCAGCACGTAGCCGCGCGTGAATCGCCAGAACGGATTCGCGAACAGGTTGAACAGGTGCGCGCGGCGGCCCTGCGCGTGCATGTGCTCGGCCATCATGCGCGCGTAGCGCTCCATGCGCGTGAGATGGTCGGCCAGCGAGCGATAGGCATGATGCTCGAGATCGCCGCGCAGGTTCTTGACGGGACCGTCGACGCTGGCGTGCTCGTGGATCTCGCGATCGCCGCGCCAGCCGCCGCGACGGCGGTCGAAGAGTCGCATCACGCGGTCCGGATACGCGTTGCCGTGGCGCAGGAACGCGCCGAAATACTCGGTCATGCGCGGAAAGCGGTAGCCCGCGTACGTGCCGAAGCCGCCGTCGCGCTCGCGCTCGATCTCGGTGCGCAGCGCAGGCGTGACGCGTTCGTCCGCGTCGAGGCAGAGCACCCAGTCGTTCTTCGCGAGGCCGACCGCGTAGTCCTTCTGCGAGCGATAGCCGTCGAACGCGCGCACGAGCACGCGTGCGCCGTGCGCGGCGGCGCGCTCGCGCGTGTCGTCGGTCGAGCCCGAGTCGACGACGATGAGCTCGTCGCAGAACGCGAGCGAATCGAGGCACGCGTCGATGCGATCGGCCTCGTTGAGCGTGATGATGCAGGCCGAAAGGCCGGAACGTGCGGGCATGGACGGAAGCTGGCTCAGCGCGTCAAGGTTAGCGGACTCGACCGCCCGGATCACGCCGGAGAGCGCGAATCCGTTGGAACAAGGACAGCGCACCGCGGCAGATCGGCGCACGGGGAGCGGGGGCCGGGCTTTTTTTCCGCGGCGGCAGCCCCCAAGCAAATCGGTGCAGCGTGCCGGCCGAGGCTCAGGACGCTATTCTCCCTCCGGAGCGTGGACGCATGACGCACTACCTTCTGTTTGCCACGGAGCTCTACGCGCTGCCGGTGCTGCGGCCGCTCGGCGCGGCAATTCGCGCAGCCGGCGGAGAAGCCGCATGGCTCGTGCCGGCGGCTCTGCGCGGACATCTGTGCGAACCCGAGCGCCTTCTGCCGGATGTCGCCGCAGTCGGCGAGTGGCAACCCGATGCGGTGTTCGCGGCCAGCAACTGGGTGCCGCAGTTCTTCCCGGGCGTGAAAGTGCAGGTGTTCCACGGCTTCAGCGTGGACAAGCGTTCGCCGCAGCGCGGGCATTTCCGCATCCGCGGCCTGTTCGATCTCTATTGCACGCAGGGACCCGCGACGACCGCGCCGTTCGAGCAGCTCGCGCGTGAGCACGGCCACTTCGCGGTGGCCGAGACCGGCTGGCCGAAACTCGATCCGCTGTTCGCGCCCGACGACGGCAGCGCCGCGGGGCTTCGCCCGGATGATGGGCGACCCGTCGTGCTGTACGCGGCGACGTTCACCGAAACGCTGAGCTCGGCGCGTGCGCTGCTCGGCGAAATCTCGGTGCAGGTCGCGCGCGGCGACCGTTACTGGCTCCTGACGCTGCATCCGAAAACCGATCCGGTCGTCGTCGAAGCCTATCGGAGGCTCGCCGGACCGAATGCGCGCTTCATCGAGGCCGACACGCTCGTGCCTGCGCTGCGTGCGGCGGACGCGCTCGTCTGCGATACCTCGTCCGTCGTCTCCGAGTTCGTCGTGCAGCGCAAGCCGGTCGTGACGTTCCGCAACCGCGCGCCGAAGCCGCACATGATCGACATTTCCGATCCGGCCGATCTCGAATCCGCCTTGCACCGGGCGTTCGTGCCGACCGATTCGTTGCGACGCGAGCTCGCCGCGTACGCGGACCAGATCCACCCCTGGCGCGACGGCCACTCGAGCGAGCGCGTGCTCGCGGCGGCGCGCGATTTCGTCGCGGGACGGTTCGGGGATCTCGCACGCAAACCGGTCAATCTCTGGCGGCGGCTGCAGATGCGGGCGCGGCTGCGGCGGTTCGAGGAGGCCGATAGCCGCTAGCGATCCATTCCCCTCTCCCGCTTGCGGGAGAGGGTTAGGGTGAGGGGGGACTTGGTTCGACCTCGAAGACCGCAGAGTCGAAGCGCTTCGCCCAAAAGACCCTCACCCCAGCCCTCTCCCGCGAGCGGGAGAGGGGGAATGGCGTCGCTTCATTCCGGCCCCTCTCCCGCTTGCGGGAGAGGGGGAAAAGGCGGTCGCCGCGGACGGGTAGCTGCGCTATCCTGAGTGTCTCTTTTTTACAACCGGATGGCCGACCATGGCGAACGCCCGCGTGCTCGTCGTCGACGACGAGCCTGACATCCGGCAGACCGTCAAGGACATCCTCGAGGACGAGGGTTACATCGTCGACACCGCCGAATCCGCGGCGGCCGCGCGCGAGGCGCGTCGACAGCAGCGGCCGGATCTGGTGCTGCTCGACATCTGGATGCCGGATCTCGACGGCATCAGTCTTCTGCGCGAATGGAACGAGCGCGGCGGACTGCCGTGTCCCGTGATCATGATCAGCGGGCACGGCACGGTCGAAACCGCCGTCGAGGCGACGCGGCTCGGCGCCTGGGATTTCATCGAGAAACCCATTTCACTGGCGAAGCTCCTGCTCGTGATCTCGCGCGCGCTCGAGGCGAGCCGGCTCAAGCGCGAGAACGAAGGTCTGCGGCGCCAGCTCCCCGCGCCGATCGAAGTGATCGGTCCCGGCAAAGGCACGACGGCGCTGCGCGAGCAGGTCGAGCGTCTCGCCGCGCACGATACCTGGGTGCTGATCCAGGGCGAGCCCGGCACCGGCAAGGAAAGTCTCGCGCGTGCGCTGCACGAGCGCAGCGCGCGGCGCAACGGACCGTTCGTGACCGTCGCGGCCGGCGCGATCGCGCGCGATCACGCGGCGCAGTCGCTGTTCGGCGTCGAAGACGTCACCGGCGTGCAGCAGGGGCTCATCGAACAGGCCAGCGGCGGCACGCTGTTTCTCGACGAGCTCGCCGATCTCGATCCGGAATTGCAATTGCGCCTTTCGAGCGTGCTCGATCGCGGCGCGCTGATCCGCTGCGGCGGTCACGAGTCGATCGCGATCGATGTGCGCGTGATCGCGGCGACGGCGCACGATCTCGCTTCGCTGGTCGCAGCGGGACGGTTTCGCGAGGAGCTCTACTACCAGCTCAAGGTCGTTCCGCTCACCGTGCCGCCGCTGCGCGAGCGCATCGACGACGTACCGGAGCTGTTGCGCTATCACGCGGATTACTTCGCCAATCGCGACAAGCTGCCGTACCGGAATTTCCCGGTCGCCGTGCAGAACCGCCTGCGCAATTACACGTGGCCGGGCAATCTGCGCGAGTTGCGCAATCTGGTGCAGCGCCTGCTGATTCTCGGCAACGCGCCGGACGTCGGCCTCGACGAAGTCGAGCACGCGCTCGGCGCGACGATCCCGAGCGCGGCGGCCGCGCCGCCGCAGACGCACGACGGCATCGACTTTTCGCTGCCGCTGCGCGAGGCGCGCGAGCAGTTCGAGCGCGCGTATCTTCTGCACCAGCTCGGCGCGGCCGGCGGCAGCGTCGGCAAGCTGGCCAAGGCGGTCGGGATGGAGCGGACGCATCTGTACCGGAAGTTGAAGGATCTCGGGGTGGATCCGAGGATGGCGGCTCGCGAGGGTTGATTCGGGCGGGAGGCGGGAGGCGGGAGGCGGGAGGCGAAAAGGCAGATTGCCCTCCGGTTTCGGATTCCTTGCCTCCCTCTTCCCACCTCCCGTCTCCCGCCTTTTCCTCATGCTGCACTGCGGAACTTCGGCGTCATCGCGGGGTCATAGCGGTGGGGCGCTTCATCACCCCACCACTCCCCAACTTGGCGCCGTTCCCGGCGGGGAACGGCGTTCTTTTTCCCGAACGCCGCGCAATGCGGCGCGCATTTCAAGGAGGACAGCATGCGACTCGACGGCAAGGTGGCACTCGTGACGGGCGCCGCCAGCGGCATCGGCAAGCGCATCGCGGAGGTCTACGCCGAAAACGGCGCCGCGGTCGCGATCGCCGACCTCAACCTCGAAGGCGCGAATGCCACGGCGAAAGAGATCGAGAAAAAGGGAGTCAAGGCGCTCGGCGTCAAGATGGACGTGACGAATGAGCAGGAAGTCGAGGACGGCGTCGCAGCCGTGGTCAAGTCGCTTGGCAGCGTCGACATCCTCGTCTCGAACGCCGGCATTCAGATCGTCAATCCGATCGAGAAATTTCCGTACGCCGACTGGAAGAAGCTGATGGCGATCCACGTCGACGGCGCGTTCCTGACCACGCGTGCCTGCCTGAAGGCGATGTATGCGCGCGGCAAGGGCGGATCGATCATCTACATGGGCTCGGTGCATTCGAAGGAAGCCTCGAAGCTCAAGGCGCCCTATGTCGCCGCGAAGCACGCGCTGATCGGCCTCGCCAAAGTCGTCGCGAAAGAAGGCGCCGCGCACGGCGTGCGCGCCAACGTGATCTGTCCGGGCTTCGTGCGCACGCCGCTGGTCGAGAAGCAGATTCCCGAGCAGGCGAAGGAGCTCGGCATCTCCGAGGACGATGTCGTCAAGAAAGTCATGCTCAAGGACACGGTCGATGGCGAGTTCACGACGGTCGACGACGTCGCCGCGTGCGCGCTGTTCTTCGCCGGCTTCGAAACGAACGCGCTGACCGGGCAGAGCATCGTCGTCAGCCACGGCTGGTTCATGCAATGAAGGCCGCGCGCACGCGTGGCGCGGCACGCCTTCGCGCGCGCACGCGCGTCGCGCGCGAAAAACCCGTCCGGCCGCGCAGCACACCAACCGCGCTCGTTACGCCGGCCGAATCGGCACGACGCTACCAGACGGTCGCGCTCGTGCTGCAGGGCGGCGGTGCGCTCGGCGCGTATCAGTGCGGCGTCTACGAAGCGTTGCACCGCGCGGGAATCCGCCCGGGCTGGTTCGCCGGCACCTCGATCGGCGCCGTCACGGCGGCGATCCTCGCCGGCAACGCACCGGAGCGGCGCGTCGATCGATTGCGCGAATTCTGGAACACGATCTGCGAGCCCGCGGGCTCTTTCACCTGGAACTCGGCATCCGCGCTGCGCGACGCGCTCGCATGGCTGCCGCAGAACAGCGTGCTCAGCGCATGGATGGGCGCGCTATCGGCGTTCGGCGCGCTCGTGCAGGGACAGCGCGGCTTCTTCGCGCCGCGATTGCTGTCGCCTTTCGCGCAGCCGGCCGGCACGCCTGCGGCGACGAGCTTCTATGACACGGCGCCGCTCAAGGCGACACTGGAGCGGCTCGTCGATTTCGATCGCATCCACTCGGATGGCGTGCGGCTCACCGTCGGCGCGACCCACGTCGCGACAGGCAACTTCCGCTATTTCGATTCGGCGAACGAGCGCATCGGGCCCGAGCACGTCATGGCGTCCGGTGCGCTGCCGCCCGGATTTCCGGCGATCGTGATCGACGGCGAGCCCTACTGGGATGGCGGTCTCGTCTCGAACACGCCGCTCGAATACGTGCTGGAGTCCGATCCGCGCCGCGATACGCTGGCGTTCCAGGTCGACCTCTGGAGCGCGCGCGGCATCCTGCCGAAGACGCTGCTCGACGTGCTCGAGCGGCAGAAGGACATCCAGTATTCGAGCCGGACGCGCATGGGCACGGATGCGGTCGCCGCGCGCCAGCGCCTGCGCAACGCGCTCGGAATGCTGCTCGAGCAGATTCCGCGCCGTCACGTGCCGCCGGACCTGCTGGCTGCGCTGCGGCCGTGGCTGTGCGATCGCGTGTTCAACATCATCCACCTGATCTATCGCGCCAAGCCGTACGAGGAGCAGTTCAAGGACTATGCGTTCGGCCGCGTGGCGATGCAGGAGCACTGGAAAAGCGGATACGAGGACATGACGCGCAGCCTCGCGCACCGGGAATTTTTCGTGCCACCGCCACGCGAAATCGGCGTCGTGACGCAGGACATTCACCGCGGCGACGGCGGCGCGTCACCGCGCGTAATCGAACGTAAAGGCTGCTGCGCGGCCGCTTTCGCCGCGCGATGATAGTTAAATGACCGCGGACCTCATCGCCCGATTGCGTGCACAGCTCGGCGGGCCACGCGATGGCGCGCTGCTGCGCTTTTCGCTCGGCACGGCGTTGCTTGCGAATGGCGACGCGTGCGGTGCGGTCGCGGCGTTCCGCGAGGCGGTCGGCTTCGACGAGAGCTATTCGGCGGCGTGGAAGATGCTCGGGAAGGCGCTGGCGGAAAGCGGAGACGCGGGTGCGGCCGTCGATGCGTACCGGCACGGGCTCGATGTGGCGCGCAGGCGCGGCGACAAGCAAGTCGAGAAGGAGATCGGCGTGTTCCTGCGGAGGCTGCAGAAGACGGTGGATTAGAGCCGCCGATCTGTCACTTTAGGCGGCATCTGGCCAAGAGATGTCCTCCATCTAGGCGCTCGTTCGTCGGCCGACCATTTCTCCACTGCAGCGATGCCTCGGTGAAGCGGCGAGTGGTCTTCCTGAATTCCGCAGGATAGCTAC
>DAISJF010000062.1:0-8470 GCA_036821625.1 Rhodanobacteraceae bacterium | reverse complement strand
CACGCTGCGTTCGTGACCGTCGAAGACAATGTCGTAGCCGGCGGCGCGGGCAGCGGCGTCGCCGAGCTTTTGACCGCGCGCGGCATTGCGCTGCCGATCCTCCAGCTCGGCCTTCCCGACGGATTCCTCGATCACGGCAGCCGCGAGGAGCTGCTCGCGCAAGCGGGCCTCGACGCAGCATCGATCGAGCGAGCCATCCATGCCCGCTTCGAATCGTTCATGCCGGCCTCGAATCTGCGCAGCGCGATCTGATCGCGCCAAAAAAAAGCCCCCGGCGATGTTTCGCGCCGGGGGCTGCTCCTCCCCACATCCAAACCGCCGTCCTGGCGGTTCCCTTGCGGTTCCATCCACCGCCGCATCCTGCGGCGGTCAGTGCCAGTCATTTGCCTGGCACGCGGCGCTCACGCGCGGCTTTTCGGGGCTGATTCCGAGAGCCGGTTTGCGGGGGCTGAATCCGGCGGTCCGCTGCGCATTGCGCTGCCTGACCGCGAGACCAGCTTCGCCGATCGCGCGTTCGCCATCCGTGCTTCGCTAGTCGCAGACCCTGCGCAGGCGCGCACGCAGCAAGTGCGAACTGCTTCACGTCAGGTCGGATTGCCGATTCGCGTTTCGGTTCGTCGAGGCGCGCTGGACGCGTCCGCGCCGGGCTCACGCGCTCCGCGCGGTCACGCCGGCCACACCGCCGCCGTGGCGCGTTCGTGGCCGGCGCCGTCACGAAAGCTCTCGACCTCGGAATATCCGCCGTCTTCGAGCAGCGAACGCACGCGCGCCGCCTGATCCCAGCCGTGCTCGAGCACAAGCCAACCTCCGGCGACGAGATGCGCGCGCGCGTCGGCGACGATCCGCCGGATCGCATCGAGCCCATCGCGCCCCGATGCCAGCGCCGCAACGGGCTCGAAGCGGAGATCGCCTTCTCCGAGATGCGCGTCGTCCGCGGCGACGTACGGCGGGTTCGAGACGATGACCTCGAAGCGATCGGCACCGAGCGCCGCGCACCAGTCGCCCGAAGCGAAGGTCACGTTGCCGAGGTCGAGCCGGGTCGCGTTGCGGCGCGCGACTTCGAGCGCTGCGGCGCTCGCATCGGTCGCGACCATGCGTACGCGCGGGCGTTCGCGCGCAATCGCGAGCGCGATCGCACCCGACCCCGTACCGAGATCGGCGACGCGGACCGCGCGATCCGGGGAAATGCGCGCCAGCGCGAGCTCGACGAGCAGCTCGGTTTCGTGCCGCGGAATCAGCACATCCGGCGTCACCGCGAGATCGAGCGACCAGAACTCGCGATGCCCGGTCAGATACGCGACCGGCTCGCCGCGCTCGCGCGCTGCGACGAGTTGATCGAACGCCGCGCGCTGCGTCGCGTCGACTTCGAGCTCAGGCCACGTGTACAAGTGCGCGCGCGACGTGCGCAGCGCGTGCGCGAGCAGCAGTTCCGCATCGAGGCGCGCGGCGCTGCCTCCGAGCCGCTTCGACGTCGCGAGGAGCAGATCCTTGATCTTCACGCACGCGCGGTCGGCGGAGGCGGCGGCGCGCCCGGGATGTCGACGGCAGGCTTGCGCGGCAGCGCGCGCCAGTAGCCGCCGCGCGTCCATGCCGCAAAACCGGCACGCAGCCAGCCGACCAGCGCCACGGCGAGCCAGAGCGCCCACGCCAGCATGGCGACCTTGTACACCCAGAGCGGAACGCTGATCGCGTTCGCGCCCGGCAGCGCGTCGATGCTGCGATCGGCGAACCAGTGCAGCGCATTCGCCGACGAGCCGCTGCCGGCGACGTGCATGTCGGGCCAGCCGAGCAATCCCTGCGGAATCGCCGCGACGACGCAGAAGAGCGCGACGAGCGTCAGCGCGGCGAGCCCGATCTGCGCGAGGTTGAACCACGCCGGCGAAGACGGCGCGACGCTGCGCGCGCGCCAGTCGATCGCGAACAGCCAGGCGACGACGACCAGCAACGCGATCCACGAGAACGTCGAGAAGCCGATGCCGAGCAGGATCCACTGCCACAGACGGAGCGACGTGCGGCGCGTGCGTGCCAGCGCCCAGGCCACGAGCAGAACGACGGCGAGCTCGCTCCAGTACAGCACGGCCGGTCCCTCGGCAGGTCCGCCCGTCGCGAGCAGCCAGCGGTCGGCCGGCAGGTTGATCGAGAGATCGATGTTCGCGGCTGGCAGGCCGAGCGCGACGGACGGCGTGCGCGTGACGAACGCGATCGGCTCGGGTTCACGGAACCGGACCTGGAACTGCTGGCTGCCGGGCACGAGCGGCAGGCTCAACTTGCCGTCGAGGGGACGCAGGTTCAGCACCGTGCCGTTGCGCGTCACGTTCGTGACTTCGGCGTCCGCCGGCAGCGCGATCGATTGCTCGCCACCCTGGCTCGTGCGCATCGCGAGATCGAGCACCGCATCCGCCGCGCGTTGCCCGGCGCTGAGCGCGAGATGCACGCGATCGATCGCGCGCGTCGATCCTTCCGCGGCCGCCGGCCGGCCGACGCGCAGCGTCAGCGTCTCGCCCGGCAGCGGATGGAACTCGAAGCGGCGGTAGTCGGTTTGATCCGTCGACGGATCCGCCGACACCGGAACGCCGCTCGATTCGAGGTGCCAGATCGGGCTCGCGGTGACGCGCCAGACTTCCGCGCGATCGCCGAGCGCCGGAGCCGTGAGCGTCATCGTGTCGCTCTTGTCGAGTGTGCTACCCCATCCCGCGGTGTCTTCGGTGTCCGCAAGCGCCGCGGTGACGCGACCGCCCTCGGCCTTGATGCCCGCGCTCGAGACGTGCTCGCCGGCCAGCGTCGGAATCGACACGGTAAATCCGCCTTCCTTCGGCGCGAGACGGCGCACAACCGTCGATACCGACCAGTCGAGCCCGAGCATGATTTCGCGCTCGACCTGCACGTACGGCGCGAACTGTTGCGCACCGGCACCCGGCGCGGTTCCGGCGTTCTCGCGCGCGCGAGCGATCGACAACGTCTCCGTGAGCAGGCGGTTGTCGGTGAGCCCGCTCGCCTGCCAGCCGTCGCCGCTGAATTCGATGCGCATCGGCGGCGACGGAAAACGCAGCGCGATCTTGTCGCCGGCTGCGGCATAGACGATCTCGATCCGGTGCACGCCGCGCGCGACGCTGACGTCGAGCTCGCCCTTGTGGCGCGCGACGCCATCCTGCGCGAGACCGTCGATCGTGACGCTGCGCAGACTCAGTGCGCCGCTGTCGCCGGGTATCGGCAACGCGATCCGTGCGGCGGCATGCGCTTCGAGCGCCACGCGGATCTCGTCGCCGTGCGCCAGGACTTCGGCTTTCGCAACCGTGGCGCAGCCCGGCGCGCAGGGCGGCGCTTCGGTGAGATGCGTGCGCAGCTCGGTGAGCAGGTTGTCCGGCGGGAATGCCTGCGCCTGCGCGGGCGAACCCGTCGAGAGCGCCGCGAGCGCGAACGCTCCCGCCAGCGCGGACGCGGCGCGTGGCGGCGCGCCGCGCGCTCCGAGAACGAGTCTGGCAATCAACGCGACGAGCAGAGCGACCAGCGCGATGCGCAGCAGACGCACGACCCAAGGCGGCGCGATCACGAGGCGCATGCTCTGCGACGGCAGCACGGGACCGTTCCAGGTCAGCACGTAGCGCTGGCCGAGGTTCCAGCCGGGTTCGCCCGCGCCGGTCTGCACGACCGTCGACGCGTTGTAGTGGTCGATGATGTCGGTCCTGCGCACGTTGGAGCCGGTCACCGTGATCGTCTGGAGCTTGTCGTTCTCCTTCGCCTTTTCTTCGTTCAACGGCGCCGGCGCCGCCGGAGGAGGAGGAGCTTCGGCAGGCGGTGGCGCACCCCGCTCTTCGCGCTGCGCCACGTTCTTCAGCGTCATCTGCCCGGCCGCTCCGCTGAGGTCGGCGAGCTCGAACTCTCCGGAGCTCTCGAGCTGCGGATGCAGCGCATAGCGAAGCTGCTGCGCGACGAACGGCAGCGCGACGAGGACGAGCAGCACCAGCGCGCCGCGACGCAGCCAGATCGCCGCGATGGCGAGCCTGCCCGACGGCAGCGCGCGCGCAACGAGCCCGAGCGCGATCGCGGCGACCAGCGTCCACAACGGCGCGCCGTCTTCCTGATAGCCGAGCACGAGATAGCCGACGGCAACGGCGGCGCCGATCGGACCGAACAGACGCAAAGCGAGCAGCGCGACAATCGCGGAGATGAAAACGTCGAGCAGGTCCCACATCGACAGCCAGCTGCCCGTCGCACTGTCGGCACCGGGCGCGCCGAGCAGACGATAGCCGTTCGGCAAATGCAGCGTCGTCGTCACGCGATCGAAGCTGTCCTGCCAGCCCGTGACCGGCAGCACGCTCGCCGCGGACGCGATGCGGACGCCGGCGGCCAGATCGACCTTCGGCGTGCGCCATTCGACGCCGGTCGCATCCGCCTGCGCGCCGCGCGTGACGAGCAGGTTCTCGACGCCGCCCTGCGCGCGGAAATTCGGGATCATCGAGTCGGCGCGTTCGAGCGCAAACGGCGTCACGACGTCGAAGCGCCAGCCGCGCAGCATCTCGCCGCCGACGCGGTCGCGCGCGAACCAGCCGTCGCGCGAGAAGTCCAGCCACATCTCGCGATCGAGCGTCAGGCGGTTTTTCTCGTCCGCAGCGAGACCGCGCGAACGCTCTTCGATATTGAGCTCGGCGCCGTCGCCGAGCGCGAATGCGGGGAATGCGTTCCATTCCTCATCGACTCCGGCCTGGCGCGGATCGACCTGCAACGCGCTCGTCGCCGATGTGACGCGCAAGAGCGGCGTCGACTCGTAACTCCATATCTCCTGTTTCGGCCACGGCGCACCGGGCACGCGCGCAATGATCTTCGCCAGCGGCGCGACGGCGCGCGCGGCGAGCGTCAGTGTCGCTTCGCCGGGTTGCACCTGCACGCGCAGCCGGCCATCCGCGTCGAGCCGCGCGGGCCAGTCGCTGGTATCGAGCGTCAACGGCTCGAACCCGGCCGGAAGCGCGGGTCCGATCGTTTCTTCGCGCGCCTGGCCCGAGACAGCGAGGCGGATCTCGGTCGTCAGCGTCGCCGGGATGCCGTCGGTCAGTTTGCGGAACACGTGCAGATCAATGCTGTCCGCTTCCGGTTCGACGGCCGGGCCACGTCCGAGCGTCAGGTACTCGCCTTCGCGGCGCGGCGCCGTCACCGCGCGTCCGTCGATCGTCAGCGCGATCGATCCGACCAGAGCCGGCAGCAGCAGCGACTGCGGCCGCTCGTTCCACGGGATGCGCGCGCGGATCTCGTGACGGCCGGCAGCGAGACGCACGGCCGGTCCGTCATGGCGTACGAGCGGCGCCGGCTGACCGTCGACGGTGACCTGCTGCGGCCACGAGATCTCGTCGCCGGGCAGCGGAATCCACGATTCCGCCTCGACGTTCCAGCGCTGGATCAGCGAAGCGCCGCGCTCGTCGACATTCAACTGCAGCACGCCGGGCCACGCGCACAGGTAGTCCGCCGCCGCGTTCCCGTGGCTGCCCGCGATCAGCGGACAGCTGCGGAATTCCTGACCGTGCAGAACCCAGGCGCGCCAGGGCTCGAGCGCGGACGGAATTTCCGATTCCGCATGCAGGGCTCCGACCAGAAGCAGGACGAGCCAGGCCAGACGGTGCGAGATCGCGCGCATGGAAACCCCCGTTCGGAAAGATGAGCGTACGGCACGTAATACGGAATCGCACGCGCGTTTCCGCCATCCTGTGCAAACGCAGCCGGAAAGCGCGCGGGGTTCAGCGCGCGAACACCGTCCAGGCCTGCTCTGCACACGCGAGCGCGAAGCCGGCCAGGAAGAACAAATAGCTGTAGCGCAGATACCGGTATTTCCGGTGCGCGAGGTACCAGCCGATCGAATACAGATCGTTCGCCATCGTCTCGTAGACCGATCCGTCCGGCTTCATCGCCGCGGCGATCTCGCGCAGGAAGCGCTCGCGCGGAAGGTCGGCGAAATGGCCGAAGAACAGGAGGTTGAAGTCGGGCGGAAACGTGTTGCCGCGGATCCGCATCGAACGGTGCTTGGGCAGCACCGCCAGGATCGCGAAGAACAACGAGACGAGCGTGAAACCTGCCAGCGTCTGCACCGCCGGCCGCAACTCCGCGTCACCGATGCGGCCCAGCGAAAGGGTCAGCACGATCGACGAGACCGTGATGATGATGTTCGCCTTGGTGTCGGCCATGCTCGACAGCACGACATGGTGCTGCTGGGCCGTGCGCAGCATCGCGTCGCCGGTGTTGCGCTCGGGGACTCGCGAGAACGCTTCCGCCACGGAAGCAGGGGTTTCGTCCATCGCCGCGTCCATCCGTCGGTGGTTGCACGGCATCTTAGCAAGCGCAGCGCGCGCCGAGCTTGCCGGCACGGGAGCCCGCGCGAGGGTGCGTCCACGCAACCCTTTCGTCAGTGCGGGGACGGGTTCCTGGCGGGCGTGCTGGTGCTGGCCGAGCCGCGAGGATGATCCTCGTGCGTCTCGATCCATGCCGCGAGCGCCTGCGGGCCCTCGTGCTCGCGCAACGAGGCGCACTGGCGGATCGTTTCGAGCGTCTGCCCGAGGCCGCGGTCGCCGCCGATCAGATCCTTGATGCGCGGCGCGAAGAACGCCGACATCTCATCGGCCTCGCGGGTGCTGCAGCGACCGTCGGCGAAAGTCTTCGGCATGTAGCCCTGGCGGAACGCCGGCAGACGGACCCGGTAAGCATCGTAGTGGGCTTCAAGCCACTGCCACATCGCGGCGCGGTCCTCGGGCTCGTTCTCCTGCGCTTCGTAGACGTTGGAAAGCTCCCCGACCTGGACGCTCGGATCGAGCCCGAAGTCGCGTGCTCTTTCACCCAGCGCCGGATCGCGTGTCGCGCCGAGCGCAGCGAGCAACGCGTAGCGCTGCGTGGTATCGCGATTGACGGCGAATTCCTTCTGCACGGCGTCGAACGCCGGCGCGCCGTCTTCCTGGACGACGACCCTGAGCGCGCTGCGCAAGAGATCCGGATCGGCGCGCGAGAGATCGGCCTTGCCGCTGCCGTCGAGGCCGAGCGCCGCGCGGCCCTGCGCGGCGAGCTCCTTGCGTACGTTCCGGTCGCGCACCGTGAGCGCGAGAAATTCCGCGAGCCGTGCGCGCAATGCAATTGTGGCGCTCGAGTCGTTGGGTCGACGACGGTAACCGAGCTGCGTCAGCTTCGGCGTGTAGATTTCCGAGGCATACGCGTCGACGATCGCGCGCGAGCGCTCGTCCGTGAGCTGCTCACGAATCCATTCGAATGAAACGAACAGTGCGGTAGCCACCTGCGGCATGTCCGAGCCGGCCAGCGATGGCATCGCATCGAGCACCGCCGCAGGACCGAGATCGCCGCGCTGGAATGCGCTGCTCAACGCGTCGGCGTACATGACCTGTTCCGGCGCGGAGAGATTCGGCGTTGCGGCGGCGAGTTTCCCGAAGTCGGCGCCGGCCATGTCGAAGCGGTAGTAGCCGCGCGCCTGCGCGTTCGGCAGATACCAGTCCGGGCAGCCGCCGCTGATCGCGAACGTCTGCTCCGGCTTGTCGAGCAGGAAGCACTCGGTATCGGCGCGGCCGTTGCGGCCGAATTTCGTGCAGACCGGAATGCCCCACTGCGGCGTGCCTTCGCCGAGCACGCCGTACGGCAGATAGCGCGACTGGCTCAGCGTGAGCGAGGCGTTGCCGTCCTTGCACGTCAGTTCCGCACGGACCAGCGGAAGGCCGGGCTGATCGAGCAGGCTGCGCATCGACTTTGCGAACGAGGCGCCCTTGCCGCTGGCCTTGCCCAGCGATGCGATCAGGTCTTCCGAGCTGCCGCTGCCGAACGCGTGGCCGGCGAGGTACTCGCGCATGCCCTTGCGAAACGTGTCCTCGCCGAGCCAGGTCTCGAACATCGCGAGCACGCTCGCGCCCTTCTGGTACGTGATGTTGTCGAACGCGGTCTCGATGTCGCCGCGACCGCGAATCGGCTGGCGCACCTTGCGCGCGGTGAGCAGGCTGTCGTCGCGCATCGCGCGAAGTCGTGCTTCGAGCGCTTCGAGATCGCCGAAATACTCGGGCTTCAGCGCGATGGTGGCCTTGCGTTGTGCCCAGGTTGCGTAGGCCTCGTTGAGCCAGATGTCGTCCCACCAGGGCACGGTCACGAGATCGCCGTACCACTGGTGCGCGATTTCGTGGGCGTTGACATTGAACACGGCGCGATAGCGGTCGGCGGGCGAATGTTCGTCGATGAGCAGCAGCGCGTCGCGATAGACGATCAGGCCGGCGTTCTCCATCGCGCCGGCGGAGAAATCCGGCGCACCGAGCAGATCGAGCTTGTCGAACGGATACGGCTGCGCCGTGTATTCCTCATAGAACTTGATCACGGCCGGCGTCTCGCCGAGCACCCAGGCGAGCTTCTTGCCCTTGCCGCGCGGCGCGATGCCGCGCAGCGGAAGCGCATTCTTGCGCACGGAATTCGCCGGGATCGGCGGTGCGTCGAGGACATCCCACGG
>DAISJF010000061.1:2321-8471 GCA_036821625.1 Rhodanobacteraceae bacterium | reverse complement strand
GGACCTGCGGCGGGCGCCTGGGTGATCGCGCGCGCGAAGTCGAGGTTCATCACCGCGTAGTAGTAGGTCCAGGTGCCGTTGCCGTTGTCCGTGACCTTGACGGCGACCTTCGCGTGACCTTCGTTGCTGGTGATGCTCGTGTTGAGCGCGTTCGCACCGGGACTTGCCGGATCGACCCAGCGGTCGATCTCCGGGCCGAGGCGATAGTTGGTCTGGCTCTGCAGCGACCACTGGTTGCTCTGATAGTGCGGCGTGACGGTCAGCGTCGCCATCGAATTCAGGACGTTGATGTCGTCGCGCGCGACGTACCAGGACTCGAACTTGTAGACCGCGCCCGGATTCGCCGCGGGATCGATCTGCGACTCGTGCACCTGCATGCGCTGGGTCCACGAGTTGTTGCCGTTGCTGTGCTCGGTACCGGTGCAGTTCGGATCCCAGATCGAGCCGCAGCGGCCCCAGATGCCGCCGTTCGGAACGATTTCCGAACGCGGACCCATGTCGCTCGGACTGTCGTTGTTGCCCGAGCCGTACGTGTCGCCGCAGCCGAGGCCGAGCGAATTCGGGTTGTTGCAGGAATCCAGACAGCCGGCGTTGATCGTGACGAACGCGTGCTTGACGCCCGAGCGCGCGATCTGCTCCAGCGTCCCGTCGGCGTTGACGCGATACATGTTCCAGATCAGGAACGGATGCTGATCGTTCTTGTACGGCGGGTTGTAGTTCGGCGGGCTGCCCGAGAACATCGTGTACCAGGCGATGTTCGCGGTGTAGAGCGCCGTGCTGGTGCCGAGCGGATCGTTCGGAACGGTTACGACATACGAGCCGTCATTCTTGTTGTTGATCAGGGACGACGTCGGCGCGAAGCCGGCGATGCCGTCGTCGCCGCCGGGACCGTCGCAGCCGCTGCTGCCGTTCGAATGCATGCAGCCGACCGGGTCGACCGAGAAGCTCTGCATGAAGAGATCGCCGAGATAGGTGGCGTTCGGCACGTTCGGCACGCCCACGCCCGGCCACGGATACGGCGTGCAGACGCGATCGGGCGTTTCATTGCTGCCGACGATGTTCACCGAGGTGTTCATCGCCATGTCGCCGACTTCCCAGCCGCTCGCCTCGGGGACGCCGATGCGGTTCGCGAGGTCCGGAGCGATGCGGATATCGGCCGCGCGGATCGCCAGCGTCTGCTTGTTGTTGGTCAGTTCGAACATCACGCGGTCGGTGTAGAACCACACCTTGCCGTCGCCGCTGACGATGTCGAGCACCTTCGTGTCCTTCGTACGCACGCGCAGGCTCATGTCACGCATGTCGATCGTGCTGCCGTCACGCAGCTGCAGCACGTAGCCGCCGCGCATCTGCAGCGATCCGCCGGTGAAGGTCTGCAGCGCGCCGTTGAAGACGTTGAACTGAAGGCCGCCGCTCTGACGCAGCTGGAACCATTCGTGACGGCGGAAATCGGACTCGCTCGTCAGCTGATTGGTCTGCTGCCCGGGCTGGATGCCGATATTCGTGAGCAGATCGGTGTTCCAGCGGAAGCCGATCTCACCGCCCCACGCGGACCAGGCCTGCTGGTGCGCGGTGCGCTGGGCGTTGTCGATGACGCCCGCATAGGCGACCGGCACGAAGGCGGCCGCGACGAGGAAAGCCAGAACCTGACGCTTCATCATCATCACTCCGGAGTCCAGTGAAAAACGCCAAATTTCCCTTCTGCATCAAAGATCGGATTGCGGCGATGCGCTCGCCGCAGGCGATGCGTGCGTGGCGTGAACGCGACTCGCCATTGCGAACGATCAAACGTTGCCGAAGTACCCATACGGTGCCCCAGAACCCCAGGCGCCTAACTGTCGGAATCTATCACGGGCGTCGTGTCGGAAGTCATGCGATGCAACATGAAAGCGCAACGGGCGCATCAGATCCGTAACGGTGCCGTGAAGACCGCGTCGGAGCCGGACGCGGCGAAGCGCCGGTAAAGAATTGTAAAGAAAAAGACGGGACGCCGCGGCACGGCATGCCGCGGCGGCGTGCGGTCGATGCGTTGCGGGACTACCGCGAAGTGGTCGCCGCGCTGGTCTGCATCAGCTCCGGCGGCGACTTGCCGTAGCCCGGCTGCTGGGTGTCGTCGGATGCGTTGTTCCAGACCTCGTACGCGTACTCGCCGCGCGAACGCTGCTGCGGGCCGACGCTGAACGGCCGGTTGGGTCCGCCGGTGCAGAGCGTGTTTTCGGCCGGGAAATTGTTCGTCGTCGCCTGATTGCGCAGGAAGGCCATGTAGTCGTTGCTTGCCGTCTGGTAGTAGAGCCGCGCCGTCGCGGTCAGCGGCCCCACGGTACCGGCCGGCACGGTCAAGCTGTACGGCGCGGCGTCGTAGTTGACCAGCACGCCGGACCCCGGCGACGTTTCGGGATAGGTGAAGCCGACCGGCTCGAGGTCATAACCATTCGGATCCCCCGGCGTGGCCGGCATGAAGCCGAGCGGTGGAACGCGGCTGTCCTTGCCGATGCAATCGTTCAGGATGAAATGGAACATCGGCGCACCGCCGCCGTCGACGACGTCGCACGAATTCGTGCCGAGATAGTTCCAGATGCCCTGCTGCACTTCGTACACGCGCGCCTGCGAGTCTTGCGTCAGCACCGCATTCACGCTGTCGTACGCACCGCTCTCGAACACGAGAGCGCCGTTCGCGTCCTTGACCTGAAGGTTGAGCCACATGCGCCGCCCTTCGGCGTAGCCGGTCGGCAGCTTGTGTCCGGTGAGATTCGTCACCGTGACCTGCAGGCTCAGGGATCCCGGCTCGCTCGCGGTCGGCGGCGTGTAGCTCTGGATCGTCGTCTGCAGACTCGCCGCGGTGCCGAGCAGCGCGCGCGCCCAGTCGATGGTCTGCTGCAGCGAGGCCGTGCGACCCGTGCCGCTGCTGTCGAGGCCGGCGCCGTATTCGCCCGAGATGATGCCCGGCACCCAGGTGTTGCCGCCGACGAACGCGTGCACGGGCATGTTGCCGGTGCGGTTGTTGATGCGCATCGAGCATGCCGTCGCCTGCGGATCCTCGGTCTGCGGCATGTGGCAGTCCTGACAGGTCGTCTGGGGCGACTGCGCGTACTGGCTCTGCTGCCATTCGGCGAACGTGCGCTCGATCGGGAACGGATGCCCGGTGTCGGTGCCGTCGTTGAGCTTGAGCGTCTTCAGAGGCGGATTGCCGTCGAAGCCGTCGCCGTAGACGCGGTCGTACGCGTAGACGCGCACGTCGGGCGAGCTCACGTTATGGCAGGTGCCGCAGATCGTGCTCTCGGTGTGGTACTCGGAATACATCCATTCATGCGGCGGCGGTTGCGTGCCGTCGGTGTATGCATAGGGCCCGCGCCGGCACGGCGGGCCGCCGCCCGTGTTCGCGCACTGCACGTCGTCGACCCAGGAATTGCCGTTGTCGGTGTAACCCGGCTCGCCGTTCGGCCCGTTCGGCATCATGCGATGACAGAAATGGCAGGTGACGCCGCCCATGTCGCTGTTGATGTCGTCGGGCTCGTCGTAGGTGCCGCCGAGCAGGCACGCGGCGGCGCCCTGCACGGGATCGTTCGGCGGGCCGAAGCTCGCCTTCACGACGTGCCCCATGAGCCAGCCGCGCGGCGTGTGGCAGCGCAGGCAGTAGTCGCCGATGCCGGCGGCATCGTTGTTGGCGATATCGAGCGCGGCGAAGAAAAGCGGATCGCGTGTCGCGTTCGCCATCATGCTGCCGTTCCAGGTCGTGAACGGCCGGAACTCGGTAGCATTCGGCGGATCGCCGCCGGCGATCGCATGACACGTGCTGCACTGCGGATCCGGCGACTGGATGTCGTAGACGAGTCCGGGCTGCGTCGCGTGCTGCGTGAAATCAAGGACCGCATCGGCCGGTGCAAGCGCGCGCGAAACGCCGAGCCAGTGCGACGGCGCGAGCTGTGCGCTCGCCGTGGACGCAACCGCCGCCACAAGCAGCGCGACGATCAGACGAGGGACATCGGACGGAGTGGAAGCACGCATGTCTGGTCGAATCCCGTGTTTTAGTCGAATCCATCTCTGAAGATCGGGTCGTTCGCGCCCGCGGGCACGATCGTGTCAATCGTGTACGGCTGTCCGGGTTCGGTGGCCGTTGCAATGCCGTCGAGCACCACGGAGCCATCGGCCGGCGGCGCATCCGCGACGAGCTCGAAGTGGAACATCATGCCCCAGTCCAGGCTGTTTCCGGCCGGCGCGGCCCAGGTCACGCGGGCGCCCGAGACGCCCGAGGTCCAGTCGTTGGACGGAAAGACGTCCGTGTCGTCGAAGCGCAGGCCGCTCACCGCGACCCCGGTCGCGATCGGCACGCTGAAGCCATCAAAACCGTGATCCGAGTCGAGCATCATGTTCGGCTCGTTCGGATGCGCCGCATCGATCTGCGCGTGCGCGTAGTCGAAGTTCTCGACCGCGTACTCGTATCGCCACTGGCCGCCTCCGATGTTCGTCGCCTTCGCCGCAATGCGCGCGTGTCCGAGCGGCGTGGACAATTCCTCGTTCGCCGCGTCAGCCGGCGGCGCAGCAGGATCGATCCAGAGATTCAGCACCGGACCGTCGTGGAAATCCGCGCCGGCAGGCACGTCGCCGACGAGGCTGACGGTCCAGTTCGAGCCGGATTTGGCGAATGCGACTTCGCGCCAGGCCATCGAGTTGTAGATCGTGTGATCGTCGCGCGCGACGTACCAGTACTCGTGATAGTAGTGCGCGCCGGTCGACAGCGGGGGCAGAAGGTCGCTCTCGACGATGTTGGTGCGGTATTGATAGAGCGTCTGCGCGCCGCCGCCCTGGTCCTGCACGCCGTCGCAGTTCTCGTCCCAGACGGATCCGCAGCGTCCCCATTGCGCGGTGTAGGGAATGATCTCCGAGCGCGGGCCGAGATAGAGACTCGTGTCGTTGTTGTAGCTCGAATACGTGTCCTCGCATGTCGGCCAGATCACGTTCCCGCCGGCGCAGCCGCAGTTCCAGTTCACGGTATAGAACGCGTGCTTCACGCCCGACACGCCGATCTGCTTGATCCGTCCGTCCGCGTCGACCCGGTACGTGTTCCACACGAGGTACGGATGCTGATCGTTGCCGTACGGCGGATAGACGCCCTGAAACATCGTGTACCACGCGATCGCGGTCGCGCCGGCGTTGCGCAGGCTCGAATCCTGATCGACGACCAGCAACCCGGTCGTGCTCGTCGGCGTGCAACCCTGGCAGCGCCGGATGTAGATGCCGTCGTCGAATCCCTGAACGCCTTGCGTGCCTTCGTAGATCATGAGCACGTCGGCCGGGGACGCCGGCGGATCGGGCCACGGCGCGCTGCAGGTGCCGCCTTCGACGAGCAGGCTCTTGTCGCCCTGATACGAGTGCGCGCGGAAATCGAGCCCGCCGACCGGATCGCCGGCCAGCTCCGGATGACCGAGCACGGCCGCGAAGTGGTCCGAGAGGCGCAGATTCATCTCGCGCATCGAGAACACATCCGGCGCATCGCGCTCAAAGCCGTAGTGCGCATGGTCTGCGGTGAGCCAGACCGTGCCGTAGGCATCGACGACATCGAGCGCGAGCCGCCGGTCGGCGCTGGCGCGCAGCGCAAATCCGCGCAGGTCGACGGTGCCGCTGCGATGACTCAGGATGAGCCCGCCGGCGTGCCGCCGCGCACCACCGCCGATGCCGGTGATGACGAGGCCTTCGTGGTTGACTTCGAGGCCGCCGGAATCGAGCGCCGGAAACGCGTCGATCTCGTAGCGCACACCCGCCTCGCCTTTAACCCGCGAAGACGCGCCGTCCGCGCGTGCGATCGAAATGCCGAGGCGCTCGAGCTCGTCCGGGTTGAAATGAAAGCGCGTCCGGCCGCCCCAGGCCAGCCAGGTTCCGCCCGCCGGGTCCGCCGCGCGCGCCTTGTCGATGACGCCGGCATTCACGACCGGTATCAGCGCGAGGCCCGCCATCAGCACGACGAATCGAAACGACTTGCGCATCCTGCCCCCGCAACGCACGCAAGGGTCGCAGCGGCGATTCGACGTCGTCCGTCGCGAACCTCTCCAAAGGCTAGCACAGGGCGAATCGGCTTCGTGTCGACGAAACGTTGTAAACGGACGCGCCGATCGTTGAGACGCGCCGATCGTCGAGACGCGTCGATCGTTCAGCGAT
>DAISJF010000061.1:0-2311 GCA_036821625.1 Rhodanobacteraceae bacterium | reverse complement strand
CTGCGGGCACGGCCAAGCGGAAGGCGATGTCGACGATCGAGAAGGAGTCGCTCGCAGATCGATGCGTAAAGGCGCGGCAGACGCTCGAGCTCATCCAGCGCAACTGACTCGTCGATCTTGTGGATGCTCGCGTTCACGGGCCCGAGCTCGACGACCTCGGCGCCGAGCGGCGCGATGAATCGTCCGTCCGACGTGCCGCCGCCCGTGCTCGTCTCGGGCTTCGTCCCGCAATGCTGGGCGACGGCCGCGGCCGCCGCCGCGCGCAGCGGCCCCTCGCGGGTCAGGAACGGTTCGCCGGACAGCCACCAGTCGATGTCGAACTCGACCGCATGCCGACCCAGCACGGTCTCGACGCGTTTGCGCAGCGACTCTGCCGTGCTCGCCGTGCCGAAGCGGAAGTTGAAGACCGCGCGGAGCTCGCCCGGAATCACGTTGTCCGCGCCGGTGCCCGCGCTGATGTTCGAAAGCTGGAACGACGTCGGCGGAAATGCCTCGTCGCCGGCGTCCCAGCGCGTGGCGGCGAGCTCGGCAAGCGCCGGCGCGAGCGCATGAATCGGATTCTTCGCGAGATCCGGGTACGCGACGTGACCCTGCACCCCGCGCACGCGCAGTCGGCCCGTCAGGGATCCGCGCCGGCCGACGCGGATCAAGTCGCCGAGACGGTCACGCGAAGACGGCTCGCCGACCACGCACCAGTCGATGCGCTGGCCGCGCCGGCGGAATTCCTCGGCGACGCGACGCACGCCGTCCCTGGCGACGCCCTCCTCGTCACTGGTCAGCAACAGCGCGAGCGTGCCGCGATGCTGCGGATGCGCGCGCGCGAAATCCTCGAGCGCGAGCGTCATGGCCGCGACGCCGGATTTCATGTCGGCGGCACCGCGGCCGTATAGACGGCCGTCGCGGATGGTCGGCTCGAACGGCGGACTCGTCCACGCGTCGAGCGGGCCCGGAGGCACCACGTCGGTATGGCCGAGAAACATCAGCACCGGCGCGCCTTCGCCGTGCGTGGCCCAGAGATTGTCCACCTCGCCATAGCGCAGGTGCTCGGTCGCGAAGCCGACGCGCGCGAGACGTTGCGCAACGAGCGTCTGGCAGCCCGCGTCGTCGGGCGTCATCGACGCGCGGCGGATCAATTCGGAAGTGAGGTCGAGGACGTTCGACATGGCCGCTGCGCGTTCTGTCGCTTCAGCCGAACAACTTCGCGAACGCCTTGTCGGTGAAACCGACCGACACGTCGCCATCGGCGGTCACGACGAGCGGCCGCCGCACCAGCGCCGGATGTTCCCTGATCAGCAGCGTCCACTCCGGATCGCTGCGCGGCGCCTTGCGCGCTTCGGGCAGATTGCGCCACGTCATCGAGCTGCGGTTGACGAGCTTCTCCCAACCACCGAGCGCATTCGCGTAGTCCTTCAGCGTCGCCGCCGGGATCGGGTGCTCGCGATAGTCGACGAACTCGTGCGCCACCTTGTGCCGGGCGAGCCAGTTGCGCGCCTTCTTGCACGTGTCGCAGGTATTGAGTCCGTACACGGTGATGCCCATGGTCGCGTGATCCTCCGCTCAGGCCCTGAGCAGCTCGTTGATGCCGGTCTTCGCGCGCGTTTTCTCGTCGACGCGCTTGACGATCACCGCCGCGTACAGCGAATGGCTGCCGTCCGCCGCGGGCAGCGAACCTGCGACGACGACGCTGCCAGCCGGCACACGGCCATAGCTGATCGCGCCGGTCGCGCGATCGTAGATGCGCGTCGACTGGCCGAGGAACACGCCCATGCCGATCACGCTGCCGCGCTCGACGATGACGCCTTCGACGACTTCCGAGCGCGCGCCGATGAAGCAGTCGTCCTCGATGATGGTCGGGTTCGCCTGCACGGGCTCCAGCACGCCGCCGATGCCGACACCGCCGGACAGATGCACGTGCGCGCCGATCTGCGCGCAAGATCCGACCGTCGCCCAGGTGTCCACCATCGTGCCGGCGCCGACGCGCGCGCCGATGTTGACGTAGCTCGGCATCAGCACCGCGTCCTTCGCGACATGCGCGCCGCGCCGCACGAGCGCACCGGGCACGATGCGCGCGCCCGCCGATTCGAAGTCGGCCTGGTTCGCGCCCGCGAAGCGCAGCGGCACCTTGTCGAACGCCGGCATCGCGCCGCCGTCGACGACGCGGTTGGCGCTGATGCGGAAGTACAGCAGCACGGCCTTCTTGAGCCACTGATGCGTGCGCCAGCCGCCCGCGCTATCGGGCTCCGCGACCCGCAGCGTGCCGGCTTCGAGCGCGTCGAGCACGAGTTCGATCGCGGGCTTCAGCGTCGCGTCG
>DAISJF010000060.1:0-8644 GCA_036821625.1 Rhodanobacteraceae bacterium | reverse complement strand
CCTGAGCTCCGTGCGCAGCTCGGCGTGGTTCTCGATGATGCCGTTGTGGACGACGGCGACGCGGTCGTCGGACACGTGCGGGTGGGCATTCACGGTGTTCGGCACGCCGTGCGTCGCCCAGCGCGTGTGCGCGATGCCGGTCGAGCCGGCGATCGGCGCCTTTTCGTAAAGGGTTTCGAGCTCGCGGACCTTGCCGACCGATCGCACGCGCGCGAGGCGCTCATCGGCTTCGAGCACGGCGATGCCGGCTGAGTCGTAGCCGCGATATTCGAGCGCCTTGAGCCCCGAAATCAGGATCGGTATGACATCCCGCCGGCAGGCGGCGGCCACGATTCCGCACATCGTTCCCTTCCTTGCCACCGCCCGCGCAGTGCCCGGACAGGGCTCCGCGCGCTTCTGAACGTTCGACGCGAGAAACAATCGCTAACGCGCGCAATCATAACGCGTTCACGTTGTGCAGCCGGGCGCGTTTCTCACGTCTCCTACACGCCGAGTTGGCGAATATCGCGGCCCCCAAGCCTTCGCCGAGCTGAAAAGGGGTGATCGGCGCGGGCCCTTTCCTGAATGGCGCGTGCTTTGCATGGCTCAGAACACGCCTCCACCCGTGGCCGGTTTCGAACCTTCGGCGCACAGATCGAAGATACTCGCCGACGCGGTCGGAATCGTGTCTTCGCCGCGCACGTTGGGGGGAGGGATGCTGCGTTTCCTGCGTCACCAGGCGCGCCGCTGGCTGATGGTGCTCGGCGTCTGCGAATTCACGCTGCTGGCGCTCTCGTTCTGGGTCGCCGCGCAAATCCGCTTCATGCATGCCGAGGACGTGCTCGAGGCGCTGTCTTCGCGCCTGGTCCCGGGTTCGCTCGCGTTCGCCGCGATGATCGTGTTCGGGCTCGCCGCGCTCGGTCTTTACCAGCTGGTGCTGCGCGATTCGTGGTTCGGCCTGTTGACCCGGCAGGTCGTCGGATTCGTGTTCGGCAGCATCCTGCTCGTCATCTTCTACTTTTTGGTGCCGCAGTTCCGCATCGGTCGCGGTGTGCTCGGCATCGCGCTGCTGATCGGTTTCGTGGCGGTCGGCTCGTTCCGCGTCCTGTTCATGCATACCGTCGACGCGGAAGCGATGCGCCGGCGCATCCTGATCCTCGGCGCCGGATCGCGCGCCGATCTGATCCTGAAGCGCATGCGTCGCCGCGTGGACCGTCGCGGCTTCACCATCGTCGGTTTCGCGCATCTCGGCGAGACCGACGTCAAGGTCCCGAGCGAGCAGCTCATCGAGGTGGACACGCCGCTCGACGTGTGGGCGGAACGGCATCAGATCAACGAAATCGTGGTCGGGCCGGACGAGCGCCGCGGCGGCCTGCCGATGGAAGAGCTGCTGCGCTGCAAGCAGTCGGGCATCGAGATCACCGAGCTGGTGACCTTTTTCGAGCGCGAATCGGGCAAGGTGAAGCTGTCGCTGGCCGAGCCGTCGTGGCTCGTCTACTCGCGCGGCTTCGACACGACGCCGCTGCGCCGCGTGACCAAGCGCGTCTTCGACCTCGCCGCCGCTTCGGTGCTGCTGCTGCTGACCTGGCCATTCATGCTGCTCGTCACGCTGGCGATCCGGCTCGAGTCGGGCAAGGGCCAGCCGATCCTCTACCGTCAGGAACGCGTCGGCGAGCGCGGCCGCGTTTTCCAGCTGATCAAGTTCCGCAGCATGCGCACCGATGCCGAACGCGACGGCGTCGCGCGCTGGGCCACCAAGAGCGACGATCGCATCACGCACGTCGGCCGCGTCATCCGGCGGCTCCGGCTCGACGAGCTGCCGCAGCTCTGGAACGTCATGCGCGGCGACATGAGCGTGATCGGACCGCGGCCCGAGCGGCCACAGTTCGTGGCCGAGCTGGCGCAGACGATCCGCTACTACAACCTGCGTCACTGCGTGAAACCCGGACTCGCCGGCTGGGCGCAGCTGCGCTATCCGTACGGCGCGTCGCAGGAAGATGCCGAGGAAAAGCTCAAGTACGACCTTTTCTACGTCAAGAACAACAACCTGTTGTTCGACATCCTGATCCTGATCCAGACCTTCGAAGTCGTGCTGTTCGGACGCGGAGCGCGCTGATTCGGTACCGCGAAGCGTATCAGAGCGCGCGGTGCAACTTGTTCCGCACGCGTTTGCTCACCGCGTGACGGAGCATCGGCCAGAACACGCTGAAACCCGGCGCCGGATCGTCGAGCCGGAAAACGTGCCAGTACGCGCGCAGCCACTGCACGAGCACTTTCGGCAACGCCTTCATGCCGCCCATCTCGGGCGCCAGCGCTGTCTTGATGTCGCCGACCATGTTCACGCAGCCGACACCGGCCGGATAGTCGCGCCGCGACGGCGCTACCGGCATGCCGAGCGCATCCTCGTAAGCCATGCGGCAGACGTTCACGCCGCAGCGCGCCGCAAACTCGACGTACCACCACGCGCGCGTATTGACTTCGAGGATCTTGAACTCGCCGTTGCGCGCGTCGCGCTTGAATTCGGCGCTGAAGATGCCGCGATAGGCGAGCTTGGACAGGATCTCGGTGAGGCTCGCGACGGCCGGTTCGACGTCGGCCAGCGGAATGCTTTCGCAATACGAGCTGTTGCCGAAATCCGGCGGATAGATGCGCAGGCGGCGCCGCGCGAAGAGTCCGGCCATGGCGCCCGTGCGGTCGCGGAAGCCGTCGACGAAATAATGATCCGCCGCGGTGCCCGGCACGTACTCCTGCGCCATGACCTTGAATCCCTTCGCATCGAGCGCGCGCCATTCCCTGGCGAATTCGTCGCGCGTCTTGACCCAGATGCCCTTGGTGCCGACGACCTGGCTGAATCTCTGCGAGTTGGTCGGCTTGATGAACACGCGGTCCAGCTCGGCGAACGGAATCCGGTCGATGTCTTCCTCGCTCGCGATCGAATAGGTGCGCGGATGCGGTATCCGTTCGCGCGCCAGGAATTCCTTGAAGCGCGACTTGTCCTGCAGGATCTCGAGCGTCTCGCGCGAGCTCGAGCTGACCTTGAAGCGCGCGCCAAGATCGGTGTCGGGAATGCCGGCGAGCCAGAGCGCCGCATCGTCCGCGCCCGGAATCAGCGCGGCGCGTTCGATCGGCATGTTGCGCAGGATGTCGAACGCGGCCGGGCCGAGCGATCCGTTCCACGGCACAGGGCCAGGCGTCGGCGCGAACCAGCGCGAACGCGTGACCAGATCGTCGGCCGGGCACGCAACGTAGGTTGGAATGCCGGCCAGCCTCAGCGAGCGCAATGTGCCCAGACCCGTCTTGTCGCAGGCCAGGACGATGGCAGGCAGGGAATGTTCGGCGACATCAGCCATGGCTCACGATTCGCCGATGATCCGATCCGACAACGCCGCCACTCGAATGAGCCGCATGGTGATCACAAAGCACCGTCCGCAAGCACGTGAGCCGATGTCGTGGGCCGCCGGGCGACTGGCGTCCGAAGCTGTTGCCCGTCGACAGGATACGAGAGCCGGCGCGCGACTTTACTACAACCGCGCTGTGCATAGTCGTTCGGCTGCGTTTTCACCGGTCGCAGGCGCGCAGGGGCGTTTCGATCCCTCGCCCGCATTGAACGAAATCGCGAGTCCGGCAAGAATTGGCTCGGGTCGGGTGCACGGGATCGGCGGCAAAGACGGCCCGGTCGCTGCGACTGAGACGGGAGTGCCGGGAGTGGCCGCTGACCTCGATGTCCGGGTGCTGGGCGAGGAGGACTATCCGCGCTGGACGACGCTGATCGCGAGCGCGCCGGCGGGCGGTCCGTATTCGCATCCGGACTACCTGGCTGCCCTTTGCGCAGCTACCGATGCGCGCTTTCGCGTCATAGTCGCCGAACGCGACGGCCGCATCGTCGGCGGCATCGCTCTGTACGAGCGCGCGTCGCGCGCGGGTTCCTATGTCTGCCCGCGCTATCTCCTCTATTACAACGGCATTGTGCTCGTTCCGCACGACAGCAAGTACCCGTCGCAGCAGACGTCATGGAACCTGCAGACGCTGTCGGCGATCGAGCGCGCGCTGACCGCGCAACGCTATTCGCGTCTGCGCATCAAGAGTCGCGCCGAAATATCCGACGTGCGCGTGTTCCAGAGCAATGGCTGGTCGGCGCATCCCGGCTACAGCTACGTCGTCGATCTTTCGGACATGGAAGCGGCATGGGCGCGCGTCGACAAGAACCAGCGCCGCCTCATCGGCCGCTGCCGCGAGCAGGGGCTCACCGCAGAAACCAGCGATGACTTCGACGCGTTCTATCGCCTTCACGAGCAGACCCACGAGCGCAAGGGCGCCGCACTCTATCTTCCGTACCGCGCCTTTCGCGGCTATTTCGAAGCGCTGCGCTCGAAAGACCTGTGCCGGCTCTATCACGCTCGCCTGCCGGACGGGCGCGTCGCCGCGACACAGATCGTGCTGGCGAGCGGACATCCGGTCACGCACACGGTGTCGGCGGCAGCCGACGCCGAATTCCTGAACCTCGGCGCTTCGGCGTTCCTGCGCTGGAGCGTGTTCGAGCAGCTCGTGCGCGACGGCTACAAGGGCAACGACCTGACCGATGCCGCGCTCAACCCGGTGACCCATTTCAAGAGTCAGCTCGGCGGCGAGCTTCGCCTGCATTTCGAGCTCGCGCGGCCCGATCATGTTCTGTGGCGGCTCAGCGACGGAGCTGCAGCCGCATCGAGCCGCGCACGCGGAGCAGTCCGGCGCCTGATCGGACCCCGGCGGAAACCCGACGCGTGAGCGCGAACACCGGCGCACAGGCGATCTGCGATGCGCTGCTCGGCGCAGGCGTCGAGTGCGTATTCGGATTGCCCGGAACCCAGAACGTCGCGCTGTTCGAAGCGCTGCGCACTTCCCGGCTGCGCACTGTCGTCGCGACACACGAGCTGTCGGCTTCGATGATGGCGAACGGCTACTACCGCTCGTCGGGCCGCCTCGCGGCGCTGGCGACGATTCCGGGCCCGGGTTTCACCTGGGCGCTGACCGGCATCACCGAAGCGACGCTCGATTCGGTCGCGCTGATCCATCTGGTCGGCCTCCCGGCGACGCAGCCGGGAAGTGCGTTCCAGCTGCAGGCGATCGATCAGACCGCGATCGCAACTGCGCTCGTGCGCGGCCTGCATCGGATCGACGACGCGTCGCAGGCGACTCGCGTCATCGAGCGCGCCTGCGCGCAGGCGCGCTCGGGCGAGCCCGGTCCCGTGCTCGTGCATGTCGCGCGCGCCGCGCTCGACGAACGACCCGCCGCGCACGCGGCCGCCGAAAGCGCTGCGGCCGAAAAATCGCTGGATGCGAACGCAGTCGCCGCCGCGGCAGCGCTGCTCTCGTCGGCGCAGCGCTGTGTCATCTTCGCGGGTCAGGGATGCCAGCACGTTCCGGAACGACTCGCACGGCTGGCGGAGCGGCTCGCGGCTCCGGTCGTGACGACGACGTCGGGGCGCGGCGTCCTCGCCGAGGATCATCCGCTCTCGCTGGGCTTCGAGTTCGCGGGCAACGGCGCGGTGGTGTTGAACGAGCTGATCGCCGCCAGCGATGCGGTGCTCGCGATCGGCTGCAAGTTCTCGCACAACGGCAGCCGCGGATTCGCGCTACGCATTCCAGAGCACAAACTCGTTCACGTCGATGCCGCCGCGCACGTGCTCGGCGCGAACTATCCGGCGCGGATCGCCGTCGCTGCGGAGGCGGGCGCGTTCCTCGAGGCGCTGCTCGCGCGGCTCGGCACCGCTGCGACATCGCCGCGCGGCTTCGCGCCCGACGAGCTCGCGCGGCTGCGCGATCGCGCGCGTGCGGAAAGTGTCGGCGACCTGGTCGAGCCGCGCATTCACGGCGTCGCCTCGGGCAGGCCGGCCGATTTCTTTGCAGCGTTGCGTGCGGCGATGCCGCGCGAATCGGTGCTCGTCACCGATTCCGGCATGCACCAGATGCTCGCGCGCGCGCATTTCCGCGTGCTATGCCCGCGCGGGCTCATGGTGCCGACGAATCTGCAGTCGATGGGCTTCGGCATCGGCGCCGCGATCGGCGCCTGCATCGCCGATCCCGCACGTCCGGTCGTCGCGCTGATCGGCGACGGCGGACTCGCGATGTCCGGGCTGGAGCTCATGACCGCTGTGCGCGAACGATTACGCCTAACCTTGATCGTGTTCGTCGACGGCGCCTACGGACTGATCCGATACCAGCAGCTCGCCTCGACCGGGCGAACGTTCGCGACCGACATCGTACCGCCCGACGCGGCCGCGCTGGCAGACGCGGTCGGCGCGCGTCACGTGCGCCTCGGGGGCGATGCCGAAGCGGTCCTGCGCGAGGCGATCGGATCCGGAGCGGTCACGATCGTCGAAGTCGGCGTCGGCGACACGCTGCCGATGCAGGTGATGCGCGCGAAATCGATCGCGCGCGGCATGGCCGGCCCGCGCGCAGGCTCGTGGCTGAGGCGCGTACTGCGTCGACGCTGAACTTCGAAGCGGACGTTATTGGAACAGTTCCAGCACGTCGCCGAGCCCGATCATGTACGGGAGCAGCAGCGCGGCCTTGAGGCGCGAGTACGAAGCGACGTCGGCGCAATAGTCGCGCACGAACGCGCGCCAGTTCGGCCCGTTGACGCCGTTGATCGAAACGGTGATCGACGTCGTCAGGATCCGCGCGGTGTGCCACCAGCCGGCCGGCACGAACAGCGTTTCGCCGGGGCGCAGCCTGAAGCGGATGCCGGTCGCTTCGCGGAACAGCGGAAAGCGCTGGTAGTCCGGGTTCGCGACGTCGTTGATGTTCGACTTGTTCGTCTCCACGCCCGTGCGCGGATAGAGATACGGCGCCTGGTCCGGCGCGAGCGCGAGATATTCCTTCTCGCCGTAGAGCTGCATCAGGAACGCGTGCGTGTGCAGGTTGTCGTAGTGCAGGATCGGGAACTTCGCGCCGCCGCCGCCGATGTAGAGCTCGACGAACGTGGGCGGGTTGCGCGACGGGAACGCGCGGCTCTCGAGCCAGTTCGGCTGCGAGCATTCCGGCATCGGCGTGATGTCCGCGCGCAACTCCTCGGGCCAGCGCGAAAGCAGCTCGTTGCGCAGATACGGCGCCGGGTTCTTGGCGCTCGAGCTTTCGATGCGATCGATCAGCTCGCCGAGCGGCCACTCCTTGCCGTCGACCGTGACCGAGCGCGTGCGGTAATGGTCGCGGAAGAAACCCGGGGTCCACTTGCCCTTCGCGCCCCAGTGGTCGATCGCGCCGGACACGACCACCGGGCGCATCGGCAGCAGGTATTCGCGTCGGAATCCGTCCCGACCCAGCGTCGACCAGTCGCGGCGATCGATGTCGGCGTTCGAAATCTTCACGGCCCGCCGCCTCCCGCATGCTTCTGCTGCGCGGTCGCGACGAACGCCGCGAAAGTCGCTGCATGCTCGGGCAGCAGCATGTTGTCGCCGTTGCAGTCGTCGGGTCCGACGAATTCCGCGCTGCTCGCGGCGAAGCGGCTCCAGCGCAGCGGATCGTCCGGCGAATGCTTCCACGATTCGCACGGCAGCATGTGGTCGATATGGCCGTCGAACGGTTGCGGCGAATACGCGCGCACGGCGGCCATCGTCGCTTCCTCGACGGCGCCGCGGCGGATCAGCACGGGATCGGATACCGGCTCCGCTTCGCGCGACCCAAGCACGCGCGCGCGTTCGGCGAGATAGTGCGCACGCTCTTCGGCCGGCATCGAGAGCAGCGCACGCGCATGCGTGACCGAACGGCTCGTGAAGTAGCGTGCTCGCGCCATCGTCTGCTGCAGGAGACGGTACGAAGTACAGTATGGCGCGCCGAACAGCAGGAGATTCGTGACGGACGCGGCCCGAGCTCTCAGGCGGCGGCCCAGCTCGAACGCGATCGTGCCGCCGGCGCAGAACCCCGCGATCGAGATCGGTCCGTGCGGCCGGAACGCACGGATCTGCGCAGCGAAGTAATCGGCAAGCTCGCCGACGTCGGTCAGCGGTTCGCTGCCTTCCTCGAGACCGGGCGGCTGCAGACCGAAAAACGGCTGCTCGGGACCGAGGTGCTGCGCGAGAGCGCGATACGCGAAGACATCACCATTATGGCCCGCGACGGCAAAGATCGGCGTTCGCGTTCCGCTGCCCTCGAGCGGCACGATCGCGCGCTGCTGTGTCGCAAGCTGCTGCGCCTCGCGCAGGAACGTGATGATCTCGGTCTTGCGCGACGCGAGGTCGCGCTTGTGCTCGTCGGTCAGCACGCCGGTTGGTGCGTTGAGGCGCAGGCGATCGCCCTCGAGGACGACGTGCACGTCGCGCTTGCGCAACTCAGCGAGAAGATCGGCGACCGTCACAGCTCGATTTCCTCTCTCTCACCCGCCGCCGTCGGTGGCGCACTCCCGGCGGTGGTCCACGACAGGGCGTCGATCGCCGCCGCGAGCTGCTCCGGCGTCGGTCGCTCGAACAGGTTGCGCAGCGGCAGGTCGACGCGAGCCGCCGCGCGCAGCTTCGCCATCACGCGCGCGGCCATCAGCGAATGGCCGCCGAGATCGAAGAAATTATCGAGCACGCCGACGTCGCGGCGATCGAGCACCTGATTGAACACCGCGACGACCAGCGCTTCGCTCGCCGAACGCGGATCGACCGTCTCATGCGGCGTCGAGTGCGCGCTATCGGGCTTGGGCAAT
>DAISJF010000059.1:0-8657 GCA_036821625.1 Rhodanobacteraceae bacterium | reverse complement strand
TCGTGCGTCTTCTCGAACTCCTCGCGCTGCGAGGGCGTCATCACGTTCAGCACCATGTCGCGCGACTGCTGAGGCGTCAGCGCGTTCTGCGTGATCGGCGCGATGCGGCCGTGCACCTTCATCGAGGGCGGCACGCCCGCGGTGATGAACAAGTCCGACGCCTTTTTGTGCGTCATCAACTTGAGGAACGAGGTGAAGTCGACGCTGCTGCTCATGGTGAAGCTCCGGGAGCCGGTAGCCGGTAGCCGGTAGCCGGAGAGCGACTTTTCGCTTCACCGGGCGCGCGGCTCGCGCATTCCGTTCCCATCGTGTCTCTGTACCGGCGCATGGGCGCCGCTTTCCGGCTACCGGCTACCGGTTTCCGGCTCCCGTCTTTACTTGAAAATCTCCTTGTTCTTCGCATACCCGATCGCCTGCTGGCGCGTCACCAACCCGCGCTTGACCAGGTCCTGCAAGCATTGATCCAGCGTCTGCATGCCGTACTGGCTGCCGGTCTGGATCGACGAATACATCTGCGCGACCTTGTCCTCGCGAATGAGGTTACGGATCGCCGGAATGCCGACCATGATCTCGTGCGCCGCGATGCGCCCGCCGCCGACCTTCTTCAGGAGCGACTGCGAGATCACCGCGCGCAGCGACTCCGACAGCATCGAGCGCACCATCGGCTTCTCGCCGGCCGGGAACACGTCGATGATGCGGTCGATCGTCTTCGCCGCGGACGAGGTGTGCAGCGTCGCGAACACGAGGTGTCCGGTTTCCGCGGCGGTCAGCGCCAGGCGGATCGTCTCGATGTCGCGCATTTCGCCGACCAGCACGTAGTCCGGATCCTCGCGCAGCGCCGAGCGCAGCGCCTCGTTGAACCCATGCGTATCGCGGTGCACCTCGCGCTGGTTGATCAGGCACTTCTGCGAGGTGTGCACGAACTCGATCGGGTCCTCGATCGTGAGGATGTGCGCGTATTCGTTCTTGTTGACGTGGTCGACCATCGCGGCCAGCGTCGTCGACTTGCCCGAGCCGGTCGGCCCGGTCACCAGGATCAAGCCCTGCGGCTGCGAGATCAGCTCCTTGAACACGCGCGGCGCGCCGAGATCCTCGAGCGAGAGCACCTCGGACGGAATGGTGCGGAACACCGCGCCGGCGCCGCGGTTCTGGTTGAATGCGTTGACGCGGAAGCGCGCCAGGCTCGGAATCTCGAACGAGAAGTCGACCTCGAGGAATTCCTCGTAGTCGCGCCGCTGCTTGTCCGACATGATGTCGTAGATCAGCGAATGGATCTGCTTGTGATCCAGCGCGGGGATGTTGATCCGGCGCACGTCGCCGTCGACGCGGATCATCGGCGGCAGGCCGGCCGACAGGTGGAGGTCCGAGGCCTTGTTCTTGACCGAAAAGGCCAGCAGTTCGGCAATATCCATTACGTTGTCCCCTGGAATCCGCGACGGCCGCCCCGGCGGCGCATGGAAACCCGCTACCCGCGCCAGTATAGCTCGCAAAAATCATGCCCGATCAGGCGCCTTCCATGAATTCCTGCGAATCAGCCTACAGTTCCGTGCTGAAACGCATCGCCGCAGCCAGCCGCGCCGCCGGGCGCGACGACCCGGCCAGTCTGGTCGCGGTCGGCAAGACCAAACCGCCGGCCGCGCTCCGCTCGCTCGCCCTGCTAGGACAGCGCGCCTTCGGTGAAAACTACGTGCAGGAAGCGGTCGCAAAGCAAAAGGAGCTCGAAGATCTCGAACTGATCTGGCACGCGATCGGTCCGTTGCAGTCGAACAAGTGCCGCGACGTCGCGCGACGCTTCGACTGGCTGCAGACGCTCGACCGCGCCAAGCTCATCGAGCCGCTGGCGCGCCACCGGCCGTCGGACCGCGCGCCGTTGAACGTGTTGATCCAGGTCAACATCGACGACGAAGCGAGCAAATCCGGCTGCGCGCCGGAGGCCGTCTCCGGCCTCGCCGAGCAGATTCGATTGCAGCCCGCCTTGCGCCTGCGCGGCCTGATGGCGATTCCGGCGCCGCGGCCCGATCTTGAGCGCCGCCGCGTTGCGTTCGCACGCCGTACCAGGCAAGGAGCAGAGCCTTCTCGGCGCGCATCAGGGCCTCGATGCGCCGAACTTCGGCACGCGCGCGCTCGACTGCCAGCAGGCGTGCATTGATGCCGGCCTTCGCGTCGATACGCTGTCGATGGGCATGTCGGACGACTTCGAGCTCGCGATCGCCGAGGGCGCGACAATGGTGCGCATCGGGACGGCGCTGTTCGGCAGGCGCGAATGATCCGTTGGGAAACTATATCACTTGGTGATATAGTCAGATTCCATGGAGCGCGTTTTCCGGACCCGGACGTTCACTCGCTGGATGCGAAAGGCCGGGATGACGGATTCCGATCTGCTGGCCTCGGTCAGGGAAATGATCAGAGGGCTCATCGACGCCGATCTCGGCAGACACGTAGTGAAGAAGCGCGTCGGTCTGGCGGACCGGGGCAAACGCGGCGGCGCACGCACGATCGTTGCGACCAATCTGGAGGATCGCTGGTATTTCATGTTTGGCTTCACCAAGAACATGCGAAGCAATATCAGCCAAACGGAGTTGCGCGCGCTCCAGGAGCTGGCCGACGACCTGCTCGTGCTCGACGAAGCGGGCATCGCCGCCATGTGCAGCAGGTGAAATCGCAGAGGTGGATCATGACCGGTAAAGCACGCAGCCGCATTCTCGGCGAGGTTCACGAGACTGCACGAGGTCTTCGCGACGCGGGCGTCATCAGCAAGCGCCGCATGCACGAGTACGATGCCCTGTGCCATCTCGAAGTGCCCGCGATGGGGGCCAAGCGGATACGCTTGATCCGCAAGCACGCCAATATCAGCCAGGCCGTGTTCGCCGCAGTCCTCAATACGAGCGTCTCGACCGTGCAGAAATGGGAAATCGGCGAGAAGACGCCCAGCGGGCCCTCGCTCAAGCTCTTGCACGTGATCGAACGCAAGGGACTCGAAGCCGTGCTGTGAGCTTCCCCCAGTGCCTGCTTCGCCGCTTGTTATGCTTGGGCGAAGATCGAACCTCGTGCATATATGCCGAATCCTGAATCCCGATCGCCGAATCCCGACCGCATCGCCTTCATCGGCGGCGGCAACATGGCGCGCAGCCTGATCGGAGCGCTGATTCGCGGCGGCGCCGACGCGCATTCGATCCGCGTGGCCGAGCCGGAATCCGTGCTCCGTTCGGCGCTTGCGCGCGACTTCGACGTGTCCACGCACGAACGCAACGCCGATGCCGCGCGAGGCGCGGACACGCTCGTGCTCGCCGTCAAGCCGCAGGTCATGCGCGAGGTCTGCGCCGAGATCGGCGACGCGATCGGCGACGAGCGACCGCTGATCGTCTCGATCGCCGCGGGCATCCGTCTCGACCAGATCGCCGGCTGGATCGGCAAGCCCGTGCCAATCGTCCGCTGCATGCCGAACACGCCGGCGTTGATCGGCGCCGGCGCGACCGGTCTGATCGCGAACGCGCGCGCGAGCGCTGGCGAGCGCGCACGCGCCGAGGCGCTGCTCGGCGCGGCCGGGCGCACGGCGTGGATCGAGCGCGAAGCATTGATGGATACGGTCACGGCGGTGTCGGGCTCCGGTCCTGCGTACTTCTTTCTGCTCGTCGAGGCGCTCGAAAGCGCCGCGATCGCGCAAGGTCTCCCGCCGGAAACCGCGCGCATGCTGGCGACACAGACCTGTCTCGGCGCCGGACGCATGCTCGTCGAAAGCGGCGAAGCGCCGTCGACGTTGCGCCAGCGCGTGACCTCGCCCGGCGGCACGACAGCCGCGGCCCTGGCGGCGTTCGAAGAAGGCGGACTGCGCGAGCTCGTCGAGACTGCCGTGGCGGCCGCGACCGAGCGCGGCCGCGAGCTTTCCGCGCGCCAGCCGTGATCGACTTGATCTGATCGAAAGGATGCACGATGGGCTACTTTGCGAACGCCGGGCAGATCGTCATCCAGTTCGCGTTCGGCGCGCTGATCGCATTGATCGTACTGCGCGTGCTGCTGCAATGGGTGCGCGCGAATTTCTACAACCCGATCTGCCAGTTCCTGTACAAGGCCACGAATCCGGTGCTGATGCCGTTGCGCAGGGTGATTCCGTCATGGCGAAACCTCGATATCGCCGGAATCTTCCTCGCCTGGCTTGCGACGGCGCTCAAGCTCGTGCTGCTGTACGCGACGCTGGGTCAATCGCTCGGTATCCTCGGTCTCGTCGTGCTGTCGCTGGCCGACCTGATCGATTTCGTGCTGCTGCTTTATATCGTGCTGATTCTGGTCCGCGTCGTGATCAGCTTCGTCGGCGCCGACAGCTACCACCCGATCGTACCGCTGGTCCTGCAGTTGACCGAACCCGTGCTCAAACCGTTTCGCCGCATGCTGCCGGACGTCGGCGGCATCGATTTCTCGCCGATGCTGGTGCTGCTCGTGATCACGCTCGCGCGCGTCCTCGTCGCGAAGCCACTGCTCGATTTCGGGCTCGCTCTGGCGCAGGGATGAGGTTCGTGACCTGCGAAGCATCGCCGGGAACGGCGCGCCGGCACGGCAGGATCGCGGTTAATCTGCTCGCGGTCGTGCTGATCATCGCCGCGCTCGGCGCACACGCGCAGAATGTCGAGGATTTCGGCGCGTATCGCATCCACTACAGCGCGTTGCCGACCGAGCAGCTGCTGCCGGACGTCGCGCGAAGCTACGGTATCGTGCGCTCGAGCGGGCGAGGCCTCGTCAATATCGCGGTGCAGAGAACCGCCGACGGCGGCACGTCTGCACCCGTGCGCGCTGCACTCCAGGGAACGGCAACCTCGCTCGCCGGCCAGCGCACGCCGTTGAACTTTCGCGAAATCGCCGAGGAAGGCGCGGTCTACTACATCGCCGAGTTCCCGATCAGCGCGCCGGATACGTATCGCTTCCGCATCTCGGTCACCCCGGAAAGCGCGACGTCCACGAACGTCTTGAAGTTCAGCCAGGACTTCGTCGCCGATTGATGGACCTGCGCACCGGAATCGGGCCCGGCTTCCGTACCTAAGGTCTGCGTTTGGCCCACTCGGCGATCACGGCGTGCAGCGCGTCGAGCCCGTCGAACAGCGCCGCCGGACCCGGCTGCAGAATGATCGGCGACTTGATCTCGTGCAGCTCGCCGTCGCGCACGGCAGGAATGGTCGACCAGCCCGGCCGCGCCGCGACCTTGTCGGGCCGGAACTTCTTGCCGCACCACGAGCCGATCACGATCTCGGGCGCGCGTCGAACGACTTCCAACGGATCCGCAACGATCCGGTCCCGCGCAAGCGGCATCGCCGCGCGCTCCGGAAACACATCGTCGCCGCCGGCGATCCGGATCAGCTCGGCGACCCAGCGGATTCCGGTGATCAGCGGATCGTCCCACTCCTCGAAGTAGACGCGCGGGCGACGCGGCAATTGCGCCGCGCTGCGTTCGACATCGGCGAGATGCCGCCTCGCCCGCTCGACAAAGGCTTGTGCTGCGATCGATGCGCCGACCAGCGCACCGAGCCGGTGAATGTAATCGAGGATGCCTTCGACGCTGCGGTGGTTCGCGATCCAGACCTCGATACCCGCGCGCACGAGATCGCGCGCGATATCCGCCTGGATGTCGGAGAAGCCGATCACGAAGTCCGGTTTCAGCGCGAGAATCGCGTCGATCTTCGCGCTTGTGAACGCCGAGACCTTCGGCTTTTCCTTGCGCGCCCGGGGCGGCCTGACCGTGAAACCCGAGATGCCGACGATGCGATGTTCTTCGCCGAGCGCGTACAGCACCTCGGTGGGCTCTTCGGTAAGGCAGACGATGCGTTGCGGGCCGGACATGTGAGAGGAGACGATAGCCGGGAACCGGTAGCCGTGAGCCGGAGAGCGATTTCCTTCCGGTTGCCGGCTATCGGCTGCCGTCTTTACGGGTACAACATCCCCTTGCTCCAAGCGCGATCTTCCCGCTCATAAACCACCCGCTCGTGCAGCCGATACTGCGCGCCATACCAGAACTCGATTCGATCCGGCCGCACGACGAAGCCGCCCCAGTAAGGCGGACGCGGCACCGGGCCGCCTTCGAATCGGCGCTCGAATTCCTCGATGCGCCGCTCGAACGTCGCGCGATCCGGCAGCGTCTGCGACTGCAGCGACGCCCACGCACCGATCTGGCTGCCGCGCGGACGCGAGGCGAAATAGGTGTCGGAGTCCTCCGCAGATACCGCTGCGACGTCGCCCTCGACGCGAACCTGCACCTGATCGCGCAGCAGCTTCCAGTGAAAGCACAACGCGACTTGCGGACGCGCGGCGAGCTGCATCGCCTTGAGGCTCTCGGTGTTCGTGTAGAAGCGGAAACCGTCGGCATCGAAGCCCTTGAGCAGCACGATGCGCGCCGAAACGCGACCGTCGCCGCCGACACTCGCCAGGGTCATCGCGGTCGGCTCCTTGTCGCCGCTCGCGCGTGCCTCTTCGAGCAGCCGGCTGAAGGTCGCGAGCGCCTCTTGGTAAAGTGGCGCGGAGTATTCGCGCGAGGAGGCCGTGTCCATGCACGCGCATGCTAGCACGCAGGCCGGCTACGACGCGGCCACCGTGGACGTGCTCGTCGACGCGTTGCTGGAACGTCTGCCGGCGCGAGGCGCATTGTTCGCCGGACTCTCCGGTCTGCAGGCCAGCGGCAAGAGCACGCTCGCGCGGCAGATCGCTGCTGAGGCACGCTCGCGCGGCGTTCCGACCGAGACTCTCGCACTCGACGATTTCTATCTCGGTCGCCGAGCGCGAGCGATGCTCGCGCACGACGTGCATCCGCTGCTGGCGACGCGTGGCGTTCCCGGAACGCACGACATCGTGCTGTTGACGCAAACGCTTCGCGCGCTCCGGACGGCCAGCGCCGAACGACCGGCGTACATCCCGGGCTTCGACAAAGGTCGCGATACGCGGCGGCCGCCGTCGCGCTGGCGGCGCGTGGCATCGCCACCGCGCCTGATTCTGCTCGAAGGCTGGTGCGTGGGCGTGCCGCCGCAGCGCCGCTCGGCGCTGGCGCGCGCAACGAACGCGCTCGAACGCGACGAGGACGCCGACCAGCGCTGGCGCGGCTGGGTCAATGCGCGGCTCGCCGGCGACTACTCCGCGCTGTGGCGAAGGCTCGATGTCCTGATCGTGCTGGCCGCGCCGGGTTTTGCCGTGGTCCGACGCTGGCGCGACGAGCCCGAACGCATCCTTCGAAAGCACGGTGCGCCGCGAGCGCTTTCGCCGTCCGCGCTGCGCCGGTTCCTGATGCATTACGAACGCTTGAGCCGCCACGCGCTGCACGTTCTGCCGCGCCTCGCGGATATCGTCGTCGCGCTTGATGCGGAGCGTCGCGTACGCAGCATCCGGATTGCGCGCAACGCGCGTCAGCGCGCGGGCTCGACGACGACCGCGGTGCCGTAGGCGAGCACTTCCGTCACGCCCTGCGCGACTTCGTTCGCGTCGTAGCGCATCGCGATCACCGCGTTCGCGCCCATCTGCGTCGCGTGCGCGACCATCAGCTCGAACGCTTCCTCGCGCGCATGCTCGCAGAGCTCGGTGAACAGCGTGATGTTGCCGCCGACCAGCGTCTGCAGCGCCGCGCCGAGATTGCCGATCACGCTGCGCGAGCGCACGGTGATCCCGCGCACGATGCCGAGCTGGCGGACGACGCGCCAGCCGGCGAGATCGTTGGTCGTCGTCACCATGTCACGCGTCATTGCCGCCATGCTCTCCTCCGTTCCAGTCCGAGCTTGCCGCCTGCTGCATCACGTGCACGAATTGCTCGACGTTGAGCGGCTTGGTCAGATAGTGATCCGCGCCGGCGCGCAGCGCGGCTTCGCGCGCTTCCGCGGTCGCGGTCGCGGACAGCGTCACGATACGGCCCTTGTAGCCGCGCGAGCGCAGCTTGTAGACCGCCGCGTTGCCGGAAAGCCCCGACAGCTCGACGTCGATCAGCAGCACGTCCGGCCGGCCCGCCATCGCTTCGACCACCGCGCCGTGGGCGTCGGCGACGACACGCACGCGAAAACCGAGATCGCCGAGCAGCGCCTCGAGCAGGTGCGCGACATCCGCGTCGTCGTCGGCGACGAGGATGCTGCGGCCCTGCAGCCAGAACTGCGGCGCGATCGCGTCGTCGGCATGCCCGGCCGGCCGCTCGCGCGCACGCGGAATCGATACGCGGAACGAGCTCCCGCGTCCGACTTCCGAATCGAATGCGAGCGTGCCGTGCATCTGCTCGACCATGCGCTTGACGATGCTGAGCCCGAGTCCCGCGCCCTTGCTGCCCGCGTGGCCGCCGCGGTTGAACGGTGTGAACACGCTGTCGCGATGTGCGGCCGCGATGCCGATGCCGGTGTCGCTGACGTCGGCGCTGAGCGTGCCCGCGCGCCAGACGACATCGGCGCTGATTTCGCCGCGGCGCGTGTAGCGCACCGCGTTCGACAGCAGATTGACCAGGATCTGGCGCACGCGCACGTCGTCGAAGACCGGTTCCGTCGGATCATCGAGCGTGAGCGTCGTCTTGAACGCGAGCCCCTTCTCCTCGGCAAGCGGACGGAACATCCGCATCGCCACGATTCCGGCCGCCACGCAGACGAGCAGCGCGATCAGCCCCGCCGCCAGGGTGGTGGTGCGCATCGTGGCGGCGTAGGCGGCGTGGAGCGCCT
>DAISJF010000058.1:0-8750 GCA_036821625.1 Rhodanobacteraceae bacterium | reverse complement strand
GGGATGGTGCGCGCTGTCGATGCCGAGCGCGAAGATGACCACGAAGTCGATCGCAACCACGATCACGAGAACCGCGAGCGCGAACAGGAACAGCATGCGGCGGGTCTGTCGGCGCGCCTGCTCCTGGTGGGCGAAGAAGTTCATGTGGGGTGGGACCGGTGAACCAAGGCTTCCCTCACCCCAACCCTCTCCCGCAAGCGGGAGAGGGGGAGTCGGCGCGGAGCGGGTTTTCTCTCCATGCGTTGTCGTGATCGTCGAGAGCGAAACTCGATCAGGCGATCATGTGAAGGACACCTTCGGGGCTTCGCGCTTCGCGTCGGATTCGATCTTGAGCAGCTCCGCCGGCAGGAACTGGAACGTGTTCGCGACGACCGAACCCGGAAACATCTCGCGCCGGTTGTTGTAGCCCATCACGGCGTCGTTGTAGGCCTGGCGCGCGAAAGCGACCTTGTTCTCGGTCGAAGACAGCTCCTCGCTGAGCTGCATCATGTTCTGGTTGGCCTTCAGATCCGGATACGACTCGGACAGCGCGAACAGGCGACCGAGGGTCTGCGTCAGCGCGGTCTCCGCTCCGCCGAGCTCTCGCATCGCGCTCGGATCGCCGGGATTGGACTTGGCTGCGGCGAGGCCGGAGACCGCGGTATTGCGCGCCTGGATCACGGCTTCGAGCGTTTCGCGCTCGTGTTTCATGTAGCCCTTCGCCGTTTCGACGAGGTTCGGGATCAGGTCGTAGCGGCGTGTCAGCTGCACGTCGATCTGCGCGAACGCGTTCTTGTAGTTGTTGCGCGCCGCGACCAGGCCGTTGAAGACGCCCACCGCATAGAGACCGACCACGACCAGCAACACGAGCAGGATCAGCATGCTCATCGGGATTCGCTCCTTGCCGATTCAGGTGGCGCAAGCGCAGGGCTGCGCCGGTACATTCAGGGATACGAAAGGCCGCCGCGCCCGATTCAGACGGGCGGCCCGCCCGTTCATCCGGCCGGAACTACGTCACATGTCGTCGCATTGAAGACGTTTTGCCTTAAAAACGTTTCGCAAACCGCGGACATGTGGATAGAATCGGCGCGTTTTTGAGCATAACACGAGGCCGTCGACGGCCCCCGGAGAGTCGTTTTGAGCCGTACTCCGCACGTTCTGTCCGCCCTGCTCGCGGCGCTCGTCATCGCCGCGTCGTCTCCCGCCGTCGCCCGCAAGCGAACCCAGATCACCACGCGCTCGCCGAGGGCCGCGGCGGTTGCGGCGTCCAGACCGATCGCCGATGTCGCGTCGATCTCGACGAACGCGGCACCGGTGGCGCGCCAGTTCGACCGCTGGCTGGACGGTATCGAAACCTCGGGTGACGTCGCCGGCCTCGCCGTTGCGATCGTCAAGGACGACAAGGTGCTCCTCGAGCGCACCATCGGCTATGCCGAGACGACGACGCGCGAGCCGATCACGGCGAACACCGCGTTCCGCCTCGCCTCGCTGTCCAAGGCCTTCGCGACCGCGCTGACGGCCAAGCTCGTGCACGAAGGCTTCCTGAGCTGGGACACCAAGGTCGCGGGCGTGCTGCCGACGTTCGAGCTCGCCGACGTCGACGGCAGCCAGAAGCTGACTGTGCGCGACATCCTGAGCCATCGCGTCGGGCTGCCGCACAATACGTACGATCGGCTGCTCGAGCAGGACGAGCCGTACGAAGTACTCGTCGACCGCCTCAAGGACGTGCCGATGGCATGCCCGGTCGGCGACTGCTACGGCTATCAGAACATCGCGTTCAGTCTGATCGGCGATGTCACCTACGCGATGACCGGCGAGTTCTTCTATTACGAGGTCGAGAAGCAGATCTTCCATCCGCTCGGCATGGACACCGCGACGTACGGGCGCGAAGCGCTCGAAGGCACCAAGAGCTGGGCGCGTCCGCACCGGCATGCCGGCCGCGGCTGGCTGCCGTTCGTGCCGAACGAGGCCTATTACCACGTGCCGCCGGCTGCCGGCGTCAACGCGAGCATCCGCGACATGGAGCACTGGCTGATCGCGCAGATGGGCGGGCGGCCCGATGTGCTGTCGCCCGATATCCTCGACGAGCTGCACACGCCGCTCGTATCCACCGATCGCGAGATGGTTTCGACGCCATGGCGGCGCGGGCGCCTGCTCAACGCGCAGTACGCGCTCGGCTGGCGCATCTACGACTATGCCGGCCAGACCCTCGTCTTCCACGCCGGCGCGGTGCAGGGTTATCGCGCCATGATCGCGTTCCTGCCCAAATACCGCTTCGGCGCAGTGATGCTGTGGAACTGCGAATCGGCGGCGCCGTCCGGGCTGATGCCGATGCTGATCGACCGCTATCTCGGCCTGCCGGAAGTCAACTGGGCCGGCATCGACAACAACGAGAACGAGGATCTGGCGGGCGGCGGCTCGAACTGACGCGCGCACGCGGATCGTCGATCTCCGTCCGGCGGCGCTGCCGTCTACCGGTTCAACGCAGGTAATCTTGGGGACGGACGACCGGGCCGCGGCCGGTCGGCCGAATCGGGAAGCGTGGCGAGCGGAGGGAAGCCGTGCTGATCGCCGAACAACTCGTGCTGCTGCTGCTCGATCCCGAGCGCGGCGAGATCGATGTGCGGCACGATGCCACGGATCCCGATCGTCTCGCCGCGGCAGGGCTGCTGCTCGACCACGTCGAGCAGCGCAATCTCACGCATCGCAACGGTCACGTCGCGTTTCAGCGACGGTTCCCGTCCGGGCATCCGCTGCTCAACGCGAGCGGCGATGCGCTCGGCACTGCCGGTCCCGGTCTGCCGCTCGCGGCGGCGCTCGATCTGATCGAGACGCGCGTGCGGCCGACTTCGCGCACGTTGCTCGAGGGCCTGCATCGCCGCGACGTGCTGCATCGGGTGCGACGTTCCGGCTGGTGGCCATGGGCCGCATGGCGCTATCCGCTGCGTTCCGCGCAGGCGCGCAACGAGGCACTGACCACGCTGCGCAACGGCTCGCAGCGCGCTCCGATGCGCGAGCTGGGTCTCTTGCTGCTGATCGACTGCGCGGGTCGCCTTCCGAACTTTCTCGATGCGGCCGCGCATGCACGCGCGACCGCATCGCTGCTGGCCCTGGGTCACCGCCACGATGCCGAAGATGCGGCCGATGCGCTGCTCGGCGCGCTGCGCGCGACGCTGCTCGAGGATTGAGCCTCGCTACTGTCCGAGCTTGAACTCGATGCGGCGGCGCAGCGTGGACGCAACCGGCTGACCGTTCTCGAGCTTGGGCTGGAACTTCGCGCGCTGCACGGCCGCGATCGCTTCGCGATCGAACGTGCGCGACGGCTGCGACGCGATCACGTGCGCGTTCGCGACGGTTCCATCGGGACCGACCGTGAATTCGACCTCGACCCAACCCTCCTGATGATTGCGCGCGGCGGCAATCGGGTACTCGGGCACGGGCGGCGTCGTGACCGCCGCGTCGCGCGTCTCGCCGGTGGACGGCGGCGGCGCGGGTCGCGGTGCCGGCGCGGCCGGAGGCGGTGTCGTCGCCGTGCTCGCGGTTGCGTTGTCCGCCGTTGCGGCCGAGGGTGTCGCCGGCGCGGCAGCCGGCGGCGTCGCCTCGGGCGTCGGCGTCGCGGCGGACGTCGCGGCAGGTGCCGCGGCCGTATCGGGTGTCGCGGCCGCCGGTGCCTGCGGACGCGCTGCGGCGGCAGCCTGCGCTTGCTCGCGGTCGGCCTGCTTTTTCTTCGCGTCGAGCTTGGTGCGCAGGATCGTCAGCGAATAATTGTTCGGATCGCCCTGCGCGAGCAGCGCGATGATGCGGTTGGCTTCGTCGAACGCGCCCTGGTTGATCTGATCCTCGGCCGCGCCGGTCGCGAACGGGAACAGTTCGCGCAATGCGTCCTTGGCGCCGGAGTCATCGGGCTGCTTGGTGAGGATCTTGAGGTAGTACTCGAGCGCGTTGTTGCCGGCCGGCGAGGCGATGCGATTTTCGTTCATCGCCTTGCGCGCCTCGCGATAGAGCTGATCGACGGTCAGCTCGTCGGAAACCACCGCGGCCGGCGCGGCCGGCGCGGCGGGGGTCGTGGCGGCGCCGGGCGCGGCCGGCGTGCCGGGCAGAACCGGCGTCCCGGGCGTCCGCGCGAAGAACCACCAGGCGCCTGCGGCAAGGACAATGACAACGACGGCGATCGCGATCAGCCGCGACGGCACGGCGGCGCCCCGGATCGCCTCGGGAGCTGGTGTACGAAGAGTCATGACGGGTCCGTTCTCCAACTTGTATGGATCAGGGCACCGCGCCGTCGATGGTTGTACCTCCCATCCCCTGGCCCCCCGGTCAGAGATTCTGCCGGCGCCGGCTGCGAAGCCGAGCGCGGATAACACAAAGGTAACGCAATTCGAGCGGCGTGTCCCGCGACGCGCGTCGCGTTATCGACAGACTTTTCGGCCGCTTGGCCGACACTCCTGCGAAAACCGTTCATTCCCCGAGCGCGACGACTCGCGTCGGGCACAGCCGCCCGACCATTCAGTTAGGCGGGCATAAGCTGCGGTGCGTTCGCCGCGGGCACGGGCCGGCGGCGGACGCCGGTCCTTTCATCCCGTCGAGGAGCAGAACCATGACCACGCTACGTGACACCAAACAGGCCGTCGAAGACGTCGGCGAGCAGATCGCCGACGCCGCACGCGACAGCGCGGATGCTGCAAAGACCGAATTCCGCAAGTTCGGCGCGAAGCTGCGCGCGAACGGAGCACGTCTGGAAGACGAGCTTCAAGAAGCGCGCGAGCGGATCGGCGAGGGCGCCAAGCAGTTCGGCGACGCCGCCGCGGAACAGATCCGCCAGCATCCCCTGGCTGCGTTCGGCATCGCGTTCGTCGCCGGCGTGCTCGTTACGCGCATTCTGCGCAGCCGCTAGGAACGAACCCATGGAAACGATCGCTGCTGAAGGACACGCAGTGGACGAAGGCTCCGAAGACGCGATCACGCTCGTCCGCTCCGCCATCGACGAGACACTGCGGGTCCTCGCCGCCGCGCTGGCCTTGTTGCAGGCCGAGCTGCGCCTTGCGCGCAGCAGCGCGTTCGCGCTGATCTGGCTCGGCTTCGCGCTGGTGTTTCTCGGCGTCGGAGCCTGGCTCGCGACGAGTGCCGCGATCGCGGCCGGCGTTTACCAGCTGACCGGCAACGTCTTCATCGGCATCGGCAGCGTCGCGCTCGCCAACGTCGCCGGCCTGCTCGCCGTGCTGTTCGCGATGCGCGGCTGCTGGCGCGACCTGGCTCTGCCACGAACGCGTCGCGCGCTGGCGGACTTCCGCGGGCCTGCGCCGTGAGGCTGGTCGAACGACGCGCACGGGCCGACGTCGCGTTCGCCGAAGTGCGGCGGCGCGAACGACGCTGGTCGCAGCGCACGCGGGTCGTGCGCGCCTGGCTCGCGCAGCATCGCGCGGGCGCGATCGTGGGCGGCGGCTTTACGGCCGGAATCGCGGCGTCGATGCTGCCGATCCGCGCGCTGACGCGCGTCGCGTCGGCGTTCGCCGGCACGCTGTCGCTGCTGCTCGAAGGTCCGTTCCTGCGCCTGCTGGCCACGCGCGCGCGAGAAGCCCACAGCGACGCAGGCCGTTCGTCCGCAACGCCATCATGACGCCCGACGAAACCGTCATTGAGGAGACGCCGCCAGCGGCACCGCGCGCGGCGCCGACTGCAGCGCCGGCAACGGAAGCCCCGGCGTCGCCTGCCGATGCGGCTCCGGCGCCGGCGCATCTGCGCAACTGGCTGCAGGCGGCGATCGTCGCGATCCTCGGGCTCTACACGTGCGCGCTCGCCGAAGCCGTGATCGTGCCGGTGCTGGTCGCGATCCTGTTCGGGCTCATGCTGGCGCCGCTCGTGCGCGTGCTCGATCGCATGCGCGTGCCGCGCGTGATCGGCTCGCTGGCGGCGGTCCTGATGGCGATCGCGATCGTCGGCGCGACGATGACCGCGCTCGCCGCGCCGGCGCGCACCTGGATGCAGCGCATGCCCGAGTCGCTCGCCCACATCGAGAACGTGCTGCGCGACGTGCGCCGGCCGCTGGTGGCCGCGACCGAGGCGACGCGCGAGATCGGCAAGCTCGCGCAGGTCGACGGCACGAGCCCGGTCCGCGTGGTCGATTCCGCGCAGGGACCGTTCGCGCAGGCCCTGAGCGCTGCGCCGGCCGCGCTGGCGGCCATCATCGTCACGATCCTGCTGACGTTCCTGTTCCTGCTGCACGGCGACGACCTCTTGCGCAAGTTCGTCTCGCTGGCACCGCATCTGAAAGCCAAGCGCGGCGTCGTCGAGGCGACGCGTCAGGCGCAGAGCGAACTGTCGATGTACATGATCACGATCACGCTCATCAACGCCGGGCTCGGCATCGCCACGGCCGGCGCGCTTACGCTGCTGCACGTGGCCGATCCGCTGCTGTGGGGCGGCGTCGCCGCGATCCTGAACTACGCGCCGTACATCGGTCCGCTGCTGACTGCGGTCGCGTTGATCATCGTCGGCTTCGGCGAATTCGAAACGCCGGCGATGGCGCTCGCGCCGGCGGCTGCGTTCCTGTCGCTGCATCTGATCGAGGGCCAGCTGCTCACGCCGCATCTGGTGGGACGGCGCCTCGCGCTCGATCCGGTCGTGGTCTTCCTCACGATGCTCCTGCTCGGCTGGATGTGGGGCGTCGCGGGTCTGTTGCTGGCGGTCCCGTTGCTGACCTGCGCAAAGATCATTGCCGAGCACATCGAGAACGGAGCCGTCGTGGTGACGCTGCTATCGCGCTGACGCGCGGGCGCGCGGGCGCGCGCCGGAGCAGCGGTATTCAGGGGACTTGGGATGCGGCGGCGGGAGCCGGAGAAATTCTCTCCCTGCGCTGGGCAATCGCAGGGAGAGTAATTCAGACTTCCTGACTATCGGTGTTGCTCTTGCTGTGTTGCTCTTGCTTTCGAACTTTCGAAATCCGGACCGGCAAACTCCGCCGGTCCGTCCTGCTCATCGTGCGGACCGGCTGATTCCTCCGGTCCGTTGGCCTAAGCCGGACGCTGACACCGCGGCCGGCCCGAAGTAAACGTTCTTACTTCTTCTTGGCCCTACGCTTCTTCGCAGCGCCGGTCTTGCGCGCAGTGGATGACTTGGCGCGAGCGGTCTTCCGCTTGGCGCCTTTCTTTGCCGATTTCTTCTTTGCAGCTTTCTTCATTGCCATATCGCGTCTTAGCTCCTCGTCAGTTGGCAGTGGTTGCCCAGTAAAAGCGTGAAGGAATGCTTCGCACAGCAGATCGCTGTTGGTGGCGTGGCGCAGATTCGCAACTTGGCGCCGGGTCCGTTCGTCGGACAAGAGTTTCAGGATATGGAAGGGAACCGACACCGTGATCTTCTTCACCGACCCGGCCTTGTTGCCGTGTTCGACATACGGGGCGACGAAGCGTGTTGCGGTCATGTTTCCTTAACTAATTTGTCACGCCGACGCGGAAGCTATTACTGTCGAAACCGCGTGTCAACAATTTTCTGATGGGAAACAAGCAGTTCGGTCGTGACGCCGGCGGGCCGGAAGCGACGTTGCGAGCACGCAAAAAGCGTGTCTTTGCGAATAAATATGGACGTATAGACGTCTAAACGTCCTTTGCACTGGACGTCCATATCAAAAACGTCAGAACCCGTGAAACCCAATGCTGGCGCGGCTTCCAGGGGTTCGGCGTGAATTGACGATCTGCGCGAGTTGCGCGTGGCGCACTGCGTTTTCCGGAAACGACGCAAATGCGCGCGCGGCAGATTTTTTGCGCCGCCGACGGCCAAAATGGCCACTGAACGGCCGGGCAAAAATTTTTTGCTTTCAGGCGGCCGCGCGGGCCATTGCGGAGGCAAAACGGTCCAGATCGGCGTTCGTCTTGGTTTCCGTCGCACAGACCAGCAAGGCGTCGCCGAGCTCCGGAAATTCTTCGCCGAGCGCGACGCCGGCGACGATGTTTTCCTTGGCCAGACGCTCGATGATCTCGCTCGCCGGCTTCGGCAATGCGAACGCGTCTTCATGAAAGTTCGCGCGCGAGAACAACGTGCGCACGCCCGGAATCCTGGCGAGCCTGTCGCGCAACGCACGCGAGTTCGCGATCGAGTTCGCGGCCATCCGGCGCACGCCTTCCGGCCCCAGCATCGCCATCGTGATCGTCGCTGCGGTGACGAGCAGACCCTGGTTCGTGCAGATGTTCGAGGTGGCCTTGGCGCGGCGGATGTGCTGCTCGCGGGCCTGCAGCGTCAGCGTGAAACCCTCGCGTCCGTCGAGGTCCACGGTGCGCCCGACGATGCGCCCGGGCATCTGGCGAACGTATTCCTGCTTGCAGGCGAGGATGCCGAAATACGGTCCGCCCGAAGACAGCGGCACGCCCAGTGGCTGACCCTCGCCGCAGACGATGTCGGCGCCCTGCTTTCCCGAATGCGCGCTGCCCCACTGACCGGGTGGCTTCAGCACGGCGAGAGATACCGGGTTGACGACGCCGATCACGAGCGCGCCTTTCGCGTGCGCGAAGTCCGTCAGCGCATCGACGTGCTCGAGCACGCCGAAGAAATTCGGCTGCGGAACCACGAGCGCGGTGAACGCACCGAGATCCTGCCGTGCCAGCCACGCCGGATCGACGCCGCCCGCCTCCGCGCCTTCGCGCGCGAAATCGAACTCGACGACTTCGATGTCCTGCAGCGCGACGATCGTGTGCAGCGTCTTGCGGTAGGCCGGATGCACGCTGCGCGGAACCAGCACGCGCCGTGCGCCTTTCTTCATGCAGCGCTCGGCCATCAGCACG
>DAISJF010000057.1:0-8816 GCA_036821625.1 Rhodanobacteraceae bacterium | reverse complement strand
TCATGCCGATGACCACGCCGGTGAAGTTGTTGGCCAGCGACAGCGGCTGATCGAAGCCCGACAGCAGGAAGCGATAGTGGTTCGAGGATGGATTCGCGTACGAGAGCGCGCGCACCGCGACGCTGAAATCGAGGTCGTCGTACTGCAATTCGATCGGTTTGTCCGTGTCGAGATCGATCACGCGGCCGCTGCGGCGCACGCTGGCGCCGACCAGTCTGAGCGGCGGCGCCGGCGTATCGAAATGCAGGCGCTTCGGGTCGAACGCGACCACGCCGTCCTCGGTGCCGGCGAACAATGTGCCGTCGCTGCTCTGCGCGAGCGCGCCGATGCGGAACTCCGAGCTCGGCAGGCCGTCGCTCGCGTCGAAGCGGCGGATCGCGCGCGAGCGCGGATCGACGCGCCAGAGCCCGCGCGAGGAAGTCACCCAGACGCAGCCGTCGTCCGCGATCGTCAGCGCGCTCGCCTTCATCGGCGGCCAGCCGTCGGCGGCCTCGAAGCGCAGCGAGCGCAGCGCGGTCACGCCGTCGATGCGATAGCGCTCGAGCGAGCCGACGCGATGCAGCCACAGCTGGCCGTCGTCGGCGAACGCGAGCGCATGGATGTGCTCGTGCGGAATGCCGGCGATCGAGACGAACGTGCCCTGCTCCTCGTCGAGGCGCTCGACGCCGCTCGCCGTCGCGATCCACGGATTGCCCGCAGCGTCGAGGGCCAGCGCGGCGACGTCGGCATCGCCGAGCGTCTTTTCCGCCGGCGTGTAGCGACGCAGCACGCGCGGCGGATCCTGCGCGAGCAGGCTCACGCCGCCACCGAGCGAGACGGCCCACACGTTGCCGTCGGCCGCCGGCACGAGCGCAGATACGTAGCCCGGCGGCGGCAACGCATCAGTGCGCTTGAGATCGACCGGAATCTCGATCGGCGCGCCGCCGTCGAGCGGATGCAGGACGAGACCATTGCGATCGCCGAGCCAGATGCGGCCGCGCGGCCCGGGCAGCACCGCGGTCAGGTAGGCGGTCGATCCCGCGGGTCCGTGCAGTCGGCGCTCGATCGCGCCCGTCGCGGGATCTATGCGATCGAGCGCGCCGTTGCCCGTCGCGACCCAGGCCGCGTTGCCCGCGTCGAGCGCGAGCGCGCGCACGCGCGGGGAGCTCAGGCTCGCGTTGTCGCCGGGCACATGGCGGAAGCTGGCGAAATCGCGCCAGTGGGGCGGCAGGTGCGCCAGACCGGAGCCTTCGAGCGCGAACCAGAAACCGCCTTCGGCGTCATGCAGGATGTCGTGAATGCGCACGCCTGGCAGCGAGCCCGCGACCGACTCCTCGCCGGCATATCGCTGCGCGTGTTCACCGTCGAACGCGACGACGCCGTCGAGCGTGCCGATCCAGATCTCGCCCGGCGCTCCGCGCGTCATGCTCACGACCGACAGCGGCGGCGTCGACGCGGCCACTTCGCCGGCGTATTTGAGATCGCGGTCGACGCGGAAGAGACCCTTGCGCGTGCCCACCAGCATGCTGCCGTCCGTGTCGGGCACGAACGCCCAGACGTGCGAAGGTCCGCTGCGTTGATCGAGCGGCGGCAGATCGACGTGCACGATGCGTCCGTCGCTTTCGCGCACGTCGAGCCCGTCGGCGGTGCCGATCCAGAGGCGACCGTCGCTTTCGGCGCGCAGGCTCACGATCGTGCTCGAGCGCAGGCTCGCGGGATCCTCGGCGTCGTGATCGATGTGCGCGAACGTGCCGTCCGGCTGCAGATGGTTGAGACCGCCGAGATACGTGCCGACCCAGAGCGACCCGTTCGCATCCTCGGCCAGCGCCCAGACGTCGTCGCTGCCGAGCGTCTTCAGATCGTTGGGCACGTGACGCCAGCGGCGGAAATGTTCGCCGTCGGGCTCGAGCAGATTGAGTCCGGACGCGTCCCCGCCGCACCAGACCCGGCCCTTGCCGTCGATCAGCAGCGTGGTGATGTTGTTGCCGCCGATCGAGCGCGGCTCGGCCGGATCGTTGCGGAACAGCCGGAAGCTGACGCCGTCGTAGCGGGCGAGACCATCGAGCGTTCCCATCCAGATGAAACCGTCGCGATCCTGCGCGAGTTTGTAGACGGTGCTGGAGGGGAGTCCGCCCGCGACCGAAGTCGTGACGAACTGCGGCGGCGCCGGCGGCGGTCCCGCAACGGCGCCGGCCGCGAGCACAATGAGGAATAGTGGCAAAAGTCGCTGCATACCCTCTCCGGGCGCCGATACTGCCACGCGCCCGCCGCCGGCGCAGCATCCGAAAGCGCGACTTCGGTCCCGGTGGTGTGACGGTTGGAAGGTAAGGACCGAACCACAAGAACACGAAGAACACGAAGAACGCGAAGGCAACGCAAGATCCCTTCTTCGTGTCCTTCGTGCCCTTCGTGGTTCAATCTCTTGAATCCCGGCGTCCGGAGCGCCGCCTCGATAGAATCCCCGCCATGCCGAAGGCGCGTGTTCCGCTCCGTCTCCTCATCGTCGCCGCGCTCGCGATCGGCGCCGCGCTGCTGCTCGGGCTCGTCGTCGCGACGTTGAACAGCGCGCTCGAATTCGCCCAGCGCGTCGCGGACCTGCCGCTGTGGCTGCGCGTTCCGCTGATCGCGTTCGGCACGATGCTGCTCGGCGCGCTCGCATGGCTGCTCTGGCGCCTGGCGCGGCCGTCGATGCGCGCCGCCGCGTCGAGGGCGGCGCCGGTTTCGCGCAGCGAAGTCGAAAGCCGCATCGACGCGCTGCGCGCGCGCAAGGCGGAGACGGCCGCGCTCGAAGCCGAGCTGGCCGAGTTCGACCGCCGACGCGCGAGCGGCGAAATCTACGTCGCGCTGTTCGGCGAGATCTCGACCGGCAAATCGAGCCTGATCCGCGCGCTCGCTCCCGACGCCGCGCCCGAGATCGACGTGCGCGGCGGCACGACGCGCGAGGTCGCGCATCATCGCGGCCGACTGCCCGACGGCCGCGATCTGATCCTCGCCGACGTGCCCGGCGGCGGCGAAGTCGACGGCCGCGTGCGCGAGCAGATCGCGCGCGACGAGGCGTTGCGCGCACACGCTGTCGTGTATCTCAGCGCATCGGATCTCACGCGCGCCCAGGACGCCGAGCTCGCCTGGCTGCTCAATTTCGGCAAGCCGACGGTGATGACGATCAACAAGGCGGATCAGTACAGCGCAGCCGAAGTCGAAGCGCTGCTCGGCAAGCTGCGCCAGCGCTACGCGGGACGCGCCGCCGCGGTCGTCGCGATCACGGCCGGCGGTAACGAGCGCTACGAGCGCACGCTCGCGGATGGCCGTCGCGAGCGCGTCGAGCGCGAGCGCGTGCCCGACGTGACGACCTTGATCGACGCGCTCCAAGAAGTCACTTCGACCGGCGCGTCCGGCCTCGAACCCGCGCGCGAAGCGGCCGTGCTGGCCGAAGTCGGCCGGCGCGGCGACGCGCTCGCGCGCGAGGCCGCCGAGCGCGAGTCGGCCGAGACGATCGCAAAGTACACGCGCCGCGCGATCGTCGGAGCGCTCGCCGCGGTTGCGCCGGGGAGCGATCTGCTGATCCAGGGCGCGCTCGGCACGGCGCTCGTGCGCGAGCTCGCGCGCATTCACGGCGTGCCCGTGCGCGAGCTCGACGTCGAGGCGCTGCTTTCGCGGCTCGGCCTCACCGTGCGCAACACCACCGCGATCGTGCTCGCGATCGCCGGCAACGCGCTGAAAGCGTTTCCGGGCCTCGGCACGCTCGGCGGCGGCATGCTGCACGCGGTTGCGTACGGGCTCGTCTTCGACAGTGTCGGACACGCGCTCGCCGACACGCTGCGCGAACGATCGGCGCTCGATGCGGCGGACATCGAAACGCGCGTGCGCGCGCTGCTCGCCGAGCCCGCGCGCGATCGCATCGAACGCGTCGCGCGGATTGCGCTCGACGCGACACGCGACGACACCCAGCGCCGTCCCGGGTAACCACCCACGAAGCGTGCGTTCAGCGCAGGGTTGTGGAGTCCGGGACGCATTTTTGCCAAGCTCGACGCATGGGAACGACCCTTGTCTCGACAACTCTCGCGCTCGCGGCCACGCTGACGGTTTACAGCACGCAAGCATCGGCGGACGTGTACCGCTTCGATCCGGTGCACACGCAGATCTGGTTCACCGCCGATCACCAGCGCTTCTCGCATCCGCAAGGACGCCTGCGCGTCAAGGACGGCTGGTTCCAGTTCGACGAAAAAGACTGGAGCAGCGCCAGGGTCACCGTGGACGTCGACATGACATCCGCCGACATGGGCGACGAGAAATGGAGCAAGATGGTCCGCTCGGGACAGTTCTTCGACGCGGAGCGCTGGCCGATCGCACGTTTCACGAGCCGAAGCGTCGAGAAGAAAGGTGATCACAACGGCATCATCCACGGCGATCTCACGCTGCACGGCGAGACGCGGCCGATCGATGTCGAATTCACGGTGAACCGCATCGGCACGGATCCCTACCAGTTCAAGCAGAAGGCGGGTTTTTCGGCGAAGGCGGTCATCCACCGCTCGGATTTCGGCATCAAGCGTTACGCCGAAGTCGTCGGCGAGAACATCGACCTGCGCTTCGAGATCGAAGGCATCCCGGACAGCGGCGCGGCCAAACAGTCGGAAGCGAAGCCGGCGGAAGAGAAGCCGAATGGCGGTTAAGAGCGACGCATCGCGCTGGGGCAGCCTCGCCAGGTTCTTCCACTGGACGACGGTGCTGCTGATCCTGGTGCAGGCGACGATCGGGCTCATCATGGTCGAGCTGCCCAAGCGGCCGGGCACGATTCCGGTGTATTCGTTCCACAAGTCGCTCGGCCTCACGATTTTCGCGTTCGCGCTGCTGAGACTTCTCTGGCGCGCGTTCGATCCGCATCCCACATACCCGCCGACAATTCCGCGCTGGCAGGTCATCTCGGCGCGCGCGGGCCACGCGCTGCTCTACACGCTGATCTTCGCGGTGCCGCTCTCGGGCTGGCTCTTCGATTCCGCGACGGCGCTCCGGCCGCTCTACTGGTTCGGCCTGTTCCGGGTGCCGAGCCTGACCGGCGGACCCGACGATGCGATCAAGGAGCTCGCCGAAGCGTTACATATCGGGCTGTTCTGGCTGCTCGCGGCGGTCGCCGCGGGGCACGCGGCGTTCGCGCTGTTCCATCATTTCCACGACCGCGACGAAATCCTGCGGCGCATGCTGCCCGGCCGGCGTGCGCCGTCGAGTCCGTGAACCCGCTAACCTAGCGTCGTCGCCGAATCACGCCGCGCGGTCAAATCCCCTCTCCCGCTTGCGGGAGAGGGTCAGGGTGAGGAAAACCTTGGAACGCCGTTCCAAGACCATCCCTCATCCGCCTTCGGCACCCCGGATCAAGTCCGGGGCAAGCTCTTCTCCCGCCAGCGGGAGAAGGAAGAGAAAAGGAGTCATCGCATGCGCATCCTCGTCACGCTCACATTGTTTCTTCCAATCGCCGCGTTCGCGCGCGACTGGCAGGTCGATACGGCGAAAAGCACGCTGACGTTCAAGGGCACGTATGAGAAAGAAGGCTTCGACGGCAAGTTCAAGAAGTTCGAAGCGGCGATCGCGTACGACGATGCCGACCTGTCCAAGTCGAAGTTCGACGTCACCGTCGACCTCGCCAGCGTCGACACCGACAGCGGCGAGCGCGATCAGACGCTCGCGACTTCGGATTTCTTCGACACCGCGAAGACGCCGAAAGCGCATTTCGTCACCGAGTCGTTCGGCAAGGGCGCGGATGGCGGCGTCGAAGCGAAAGGAAACCTCACGATCCGCAATCAGACCAAACCCGTGACGCTCAAGGTCAAGTTCGTCGAGAGCGGCGCGAGCGCGACGCTCGACGTCGATACGACGCTCAAGCGCGCGGACTTCGATCTCGGCAACGGCCCGGACTGGTCCGACATCGGCGCCGACGTGCCGGTGCACGGCCATCTCACGCTGATCGCCAAGTGATGCGATGGTGGCGGCGCCTGCGTGACGAGCTGACCGGCAGCGATCCGTCGGCAAGTGCCGGTGCGGCGGGCGGCGCCGGGCACAGCGTGCAGGCCGCCGAGAGCCTGCGCGCGCTGCTCGACGATGCGCACATACCGGGCGCGATACGCGCGAATCTGGCCGCCGATTTCTCGCGGCTGGAAACGATGCTGAAGAAACTCGAGCGCGGCGAGCTGCACATCGCGGTGTTCGGCCGCGTCAGCGTCGGCAAGTCCGCGCTCGCGAACGCGCTGCTCGGGCAGGATGCGTTCACGGTCGGCGTCCTGCACGGAACGACGCGCGACGCGACGCAGCATGCCTGGCGCGATGTCGCCGGCAGCGGCGTGCATCTGATCGACACGCCCGGCATCGACGAGCTCGACGGCGAGGCGCGCGAACGGCTTGCATTCGAGGTCGCGGGCGTCAGCGACCTCGTCGTCTTCGTCGTCGACGGCGACATGACGCAGCGCGAGCTCGATGCGCTGCGCCTGCTCGCGCGCACGGAACGTCCGCTGCTGCTGGCCTTGAACAAGGCCGATCGCTACAGCGAGGACGAGCGCGCGCGGCTGCTCGAGCGCCTGCGCGAGCGTGCGCGCGGGCTCGTGCGCGCGGACGACGTCGTCGCGGTCAGCGCACGGCCGGCGCCGCAGAAGCGCATCCGCATCGACGAAAGCGGCGGCGAGCACGCGGAGCTCGTCGAGCAGGCGCCCGACATCGCGATGCTGCGCGATCGGCTCGCCGTCATCATCGAGCGCGAAGGCAAGACGCTGGCGGCGCTCAACGCGAGCCTGTTCGCGGGGCGCCTGTCCGATCAGGTCGGGCAGCGCATCGCCGACGCGCGTCGCGAGCTCGCGGACAAGGTCATCCGTCAGTACTGCCTCGCCAAGGGCGTCGCCGTCGCGCTGAATCCGATTCCGGTCGCGGACCTGCTCGCGGCGGCCGCGCTCGACGCGGCGCTCGTCATGCATCTCGGCCGCGTCTACGGCCTGCCGCTGACGAAGAGCGAAGCCGGCTCGCTGATCGCGGTGATCTCCGCGCAGCTCGCCGCGCTGATGGGCGCGGTCTGGGGCGTGCATCTCGCCGCCTCGGCGCTGAAGGGCATGAGCGCCGGGTTGTCGACGCTGGTCACCGCGGGCGCGCAGGGCGCGCTCGCGTGGTATGCGACCGAGCTGGTCGGACGCGCCGCGGAGAAGTATCTCGTCGCCGGCAAGTCGTGGGGCGACAAGGGACCCAAGCGCGTCGTCGCCGAGATCGTCGAGAGCCTCGATCGCGACTCGATCCTGCGCGAGGCGCGCGACGAGATCCTCGCGCGGCTGCGGCGCGGCGACGCGCGCACCTAGCGGCAATCCATCTTCGCCTCGCGCCGCCGATTGCGCAGCGACGCCGGAGGCGCTCGAGAATCGGGCGCCTCGTTACGGATCGAAACCGTTCGCGAAGATGCGGTCCGGATTGCCGTGCACGATCTGGATACCGTTGATCGGCACCGGTCCAGTGGAAGCCGGCGTCGCGGTCAGCGTGAAACCGGTGCCGTCGGTGAAGAAGATCGCATAGTTGCCGGGACTGTTGATCGCGCGCACGAACATGCCGTCGAAGTTCGTGTTCGCCGTGTCGGTAATCGACAGCGTCATCGCATAGCCGTCGTTGCCGAGGAACGCGTACGTGTTGGTATAGTCGAGTGAGCCGTTGTTGCCGTCGGAGTAAACGTACACCGCGTAGCCGTTCGGATCCGCGGGCAGGTTCGACACCGTGAGCGTGACGCCCGCGCTGCCCGCGTCGACGAAGCCGTTCATCATGACGAAGTTCGGCGAATCGGCGGCGATGTTGAGCTCGTCGGTCGCGGCGGCGGTCCAGTCGAGCGTCGCGCCGGTGTCCACGCCGGACTCGTCGAGCAGCGCGAGCTGCGTGCCGGTCGGGCCGGTCGCCTCGTTCCAGTTCGGCTTGGACGCGACACCCGCGGCGTCGGTCGCCGCGAGCGATGCGCCGTTGCCGACGAAATCGACGCTGATGATTCCGGCGCCGGGCGCTGTATTGGTCACGTAGAGGCCGACGTCGACGCTGTGCTGCTGCGCGCCGCCGGTGCCGGTGATCGTGAGCGTGTACTGGCCCGGCGCCGTCAGCGACGCGAGATCGATCGTCAGCGTCGGCTGCGCCGGCGGCGTGAAATCGTTCGCCGAGAACGTCGCGTTCGCGCCGTTCGGCAGGCCGCTGACGTCGAGGTGGATCGTTGCGCTGAAGCCGTTGATCGCGCCGGTATCGATCGTGTACGTGACGCTGCCGCCGGGCTGGGTGCCGGGATTCGGCGGCGTCGCGGACAGCGAGAAATCCTCGGGATTGACGTTGAGCAGGCCGTAGACGTTGACCTGCGTCGAGCCTTCGCCGTCGTCCGGGAACGAGCCGAGATAGACGCGGCCGTTGACGACGGTCGGCGGGCTGAACTTCGGCCAGTTGCCCGAGTCGTCGCGCGCGTCGTTCATGGTCGAGTTCCAGAGCTCGTTGGTCAGATCGTCGGCGTCGAACGCGCGCAGCATGCCGGGATGGATGTGGCTGTTCCCGTCCTCGTTGGGCTGCGGCATCGATGACCAGACGATGCCGGAGCCGGCCGTACTCCCGTCTGCCGACAGCGTCAATACGCCGCCCGAGCTGCCGCACGGCGAAAGGATGCTGCTCTGCGAGACCGGCGGCAGATCGAAATCGGTGCCGTTGAAGTGGTACGCATTGAAGTTGTTGCAACCGTCCGACCAGATGTACATCCACGGTCCGAGTCCGCTGTCGCGGTTCCAGTAGACGGGGCCGCCTTTGATCTGCTCGTAGTCGTCGTGGAAGCGGCTGTTCTCGAAAACCTGGACGATGTT
>DAISJF010000056.1:0-8870 GCA_036821625.1 Rhodanobacteraceae bacterium | reverse complement strand
GCGCGGCTTGGCCGCGAGCGCGCGCGCGATCTCGACGCGGCGCCGCTCGCCGCCGGAGAGGCTGACGCCTTTCTGATCCGCGATGTGCCCGATCTGCAGATCGTCGAGCAGGCTTTCGAGCTCTGCGGTGCGGCCGGCCGAATCGAGATCGTCGCGCAGCTCAAGGATCGCGAGGACGTTGTCGGCGACGCTGAGCCGGCGGAACACCGAAGGCTCCTGCGGCAGATAGCCGACTCCGAGCCGTGCGCGCGCATGCATCGGCAGCTCGGTGACGTCGCGCTCGTCGATCCGGATCGTGCCGGCGTCCGCGGCGATCAGACCGACGACCATGTAGAAGCAGGTCGTCTTGCCGGCGCCGTTCGGGCCGAGCAGGCCGACGATCTCGCCTTCGTCGAGCGTGAACTCGAACCCGCGCACGACCGTGCGGCCGCGAAAGCTCTTCTGCAATCCGCTCGCGCTCAGCATCAGTGCTGGTCGCTCGTCGGCTTCGGTTCGGTCGGCGGCGGCGTGTCGGCGGGCTTGGGCGAGGTCGTCGCGCCGGGTTTCGGCGGTCCTGCCTGGGTCTTGTTCTTCGGCTCGATCACCATCTGCACGCGCTGGCCGGCGCTGGTCTTGTCGCCGCTCTCCATCTCTCCAGTGTTCGTGTTGTAGACCATGTACGCGCCTTTGAACTGGCCGCGACCGGGCTGCACGACCACGACATTGCCGGTCAGCACCGCGATGCTGGTGTCGGCGTTGTAGTCGATCTTGTCGCTGTTGGCCGTCATGAGCCCGCCCGCGTCCTGCTGCTGCTCGAGGTGCGCCTGCTTCTTCTTGCCGATCAGGATCACGCGCTGGATGTCGCCGGAAATGTCGTTGCCCTGCGCGTCCTTCGCGTCGCTCGGATGCTGGTAGATCGTCGCCTCGTCGCCGCGCGCCTTGGTCGTGCCCTGGTCCATCGTCACGTTGCCCGTGAGATACGTGACCGGCGGCGCGTTGTTGTCGCGGTTCTGCACGATCTTCGAGTAGTCGGCGTTGATCAGCATGTTCTGCTGCTTGTCCGAGCTCAGCGCGTGCGCGTCGGACGACGCGAGACCGAGACCGGCGGCGATCGCAATCGGAAAAAACGGGATGCTACTGCGCAGCTTGTTCCGCCCTGCGCTTGCTTTTCGGCTCGATGATCGCGTGGACATCGGAAAGGAGCTCCAGAACTTTGGTATTGAGGTCGCCGCGCATGCCAACGCCGCGCAGTATAGAGCCGGGCTCGGTGATCGTTGCCGGCGCCGCCGTTTCCATCTTCTTGTCCTTCGGCCAGGTCGTCAGATCGCGCGTGACGACGTCGACCGGCTCGACGCCCTTGCCGGGCTGCCGGTGCATCTCGACGTGTCCGTCGAGTCGCATGATCGTGCCTTCCTTGTTCACCCACGCGGCGTCGGACTTGCCCTTCCACTGGTTTCCGCTGCCGTCGTAGATCACGTAGTCCGGCGTGTTCACGTAGATCGAGCCGTCGTCGCCGCGTCGGGACAGCATCGGCCCGATGGTCTGGAACGAGAGCTTGCCCTCGGCGTCGAGCGCGTTGAGGGTGAAGGTGCGCAGCGTGTAGTCCGAGCGCGGCGGCCCTTCGAACGTCTGCTCGTTCGTCGGCTGACGCGTGACCCAGTACACGATGTTGAGCGCGACGCCGGCCAGCGCGAGCAGCGCGGCGACGAACCAGAGGCGTCGATCGGTCATCGCTGGAAGAGCGCGAGCTCGCCCTCGGCTTTGCCCTGCGCGGCCAGGATCAGGTCGCAGACTTCGCGCACCGCGCCGGCGCCGCCGGCGAGCCGCGTGCGCCAGTGCGCGCGCTCGCGCACCCACGGGTGCGCGTTCGCGACCGCGACGGCGAGGCCGACCCGCTGCATCACCGCGAGATCGGGCAGGTCATCGCCCGTGTACGCGCATTCTTCGGGCGTGAGCTTCAACGCGTGCAGCAGCTGCTCGAAGCAGGCGAGCTTGTCGTCCTGGCCCTGATACACGTGCGCGACGCCGAGATCGGCCATGCGCTCGGTCACGATCATGCTCATGCGCGCCGTGATCACGCTGACTTCGATGTGATTGGCGAGCAGACGCTTCAGGCCGAGCCCGTCATGGACGTGGAACGCCTTGAGCTCGTGGCCGTCCTCGGCGTAGATGAGGCGGCCGTCGGTCAGGACGCCGTCAACGTCGAAGATCGCGAGCTTGATGTGCGAAGCGCGGTCGCGGATGTCGGCGGGGAGGTCGGAGGGCAGCATGCAGCGATTATAGGGCCGCCGCCTTGCGGAGACCTTCCAGCGTCGTGGCGGCATCCAAGCTCGTCATTCCGGCGAAAGCCGGAATCCATGTTGCTTTTCGCCGCGTAACGCAAAATGGGTTCCGGCTTTCGCCGGAACGACGTGTGCGGCGTCAAACGACGCGAGCGCGCAAGAGGTCGTGAATGTTGAGCGCTCCGACGACGTGATTCGCCTCGTCGACGACCAGCAAAGCATGAATCTTGTGCGCCTCCATCAGCCGCGCGGCCTCGATCGCGAGCTTGTCGCCGGAGATCGTCTTCGGCTTCGCGGTCATGAGGTGCGTGACCGGCGTCGCGCGCAGGTCGATGTCGTCGTCGTCGACGGCGCGGCGCAGGTCGCCGTCGGTGAAGACGCCGAGCAGATGATTCTGCTCGTCGACGATCGCGGTCATGCCGAGGCCCTTGCGCGTCATTTCGACCAGTGCCTCGGTCAGCGACGCGTCGGGGCTCACGGCCGGAATCTTCTCTCCGACGTGCATGACGTCGCCGATCTTGAGCAACAGCTGGCGGCCGAGGCTGCCGGCCGGATGCGAGCGCGCGAAATCCTCGTCGGTGAATCCGCGCGCTTCGAGCAGCGCGATCGCGAGCGCATCGCCCATGACCAGCGCCGCGGTCGTGCTCGCGGTCGGAGCGAGGCCGAGCGGGCAGGCTTCCGCGGGCACGCTGGTATCGATATGGACATCGGCCAGGCGCGCGAGCGAGGACTCGGTGTTGCCGCTCATCACGATCAGCGGGATGCCCTGGCGCTTGATCAGAGGCAGGATCGTCAGAAGCTCGTCGGTCTCGCCCGAGTTCGAGAGCGCGAGCACGACGTCCTTCTGCGTGATCATGCCGAGGTCGCCATGGCTCGCTTCGCCCGGATGCACGAAGAACGACGGCGTGCCGGTCGAGGCCAGCGTCGCCGCGATCTTGCGCGCGATGTGCCCAGACTTGCCCATCCCGGAAACGACGACGCGCCCTGCGCATTCGAACAGCAGCTGGCAGGCGCGCAGGAAACGGCCGTCGATGCGGTCGTGCAGCACTTCGATCGCGCGCGCTTCGGTGGCGATCACCGCGCGCGCGCTGCGCACGAGCTTGGCTCCGTCGAGAAGCGGGTGGCCGATCGGAAGGGAAGCAGCTTGCATCTGGGCATTCATCGGGACGGCACACCCATCGGGGTTGTAGTACGAAAAGGCGAGGTCGATAAATTCTCGATTTCTGTGCCGCAGGTTTTTGAGTACCATTCGCGGCCCCATTGTAACGGTTAGCCCCAGGTTTCGCCCGGCAGGCGCTTTAAGGCGCACTTGCCGCTCCATCCGACGAAGGCTCTGGACGGCCGGCGCAGCGCCATCGTCGCAACGAGCCTGCCGTCCGCGACCTTCCCGGGCCCGCCTCCGAATGCGCAGCAAATGGACACAACGACGATCCAGCATCTGATCCAGCAGGGCCTGCCCGACGCGAAAATCGAGGTCAGCGGCCCCGATGGCGTACATTTCGAGGCGCTCGTGATCAGCTCCGCTTTCGCCGGCAAGCTGCCGCTGGCACGCCACCGCATGGTATATGCGACGCTCGGTGAGCTCATGGGCGGCGCGATTCACGCGTTGTCGCTTCGAACGTTGACGCCGGAGGAGGCGGGAATGGGGAATAGGGAATAGGGAATGGGGAATGGAAGAGCGCGAGCCGCTTTATGCCATTCCCGATTCCCGATTCCCGATTCCCCATTCCCGATTCCCAATTCCCTGATCCATGGCCAAGATCGTCATCAACGGCGGCGAACCCCTGACCGGCGACGTCTGGGTCTCCGGTGCAAAGAACGCGGTGCTGCCGATCCTGGCTGCGTCGCTGCTCGCGGACGAGCCCGTCACGATCGGCAATGTGCCGCATCTGCACGACGTGACGACGACGATGGAGCTGCTCGGTCAGATGGGCGTGCAGCTCGTGCTCGACGAGCGCATGAAGATCCACGTCGATCCGCGACCGGCCCAGCGCTATTTCGCGCCGTACGATCTGGTCAAGACGATGCGCGCGTCGATCCTCGTGCTCGGGCCGCTCGTTGCGCGCTTCGGTGAAGCAGACGTGTCGCTGCCGGGCGGCTGCGCGATCGGCTCGCGTCCGGTCGACCTGCATCTGAAGGGCCTGCAGGCGCTTGGCGCCGAAGTCTCGGTCGAGAACGGCTACATCAAGGCCCGCGCGAAACGCCTCAGAGGCGCGCGCATCCACATGGATCTCGTCACCGTCACCGGCACCGAGAACATCATGATGGCGGCCGCGCTCGCGCGCGGCACGACCGTGATCGAGAACGCCGCGCAGGAGCCCGAGGTCATCGACCTCGCGCACTGTCTCAACGCGATGGGTGCGAAGGTCGAAGGCGCCGGCACGGCGACTCTCGTCATCGAGGGCGTCGATCGGCTGTCCGGCACGACCTACGAAGTGCTGCCCGACCGCATCGAGACCGGCACGTTCCTCGTCGCCGGCGCGATCACCGGCGGCAGGATCACCGCGAAGCGCGCGCGGCCGAAGACGCTCGATGCCGTGCTCGGCAAGCTCGAGGACGCCGGCGCACACATCAACACCGGCGAAGACTGGATCGAGCTCGACATGCGCGGCAGGCGCCCCAAGGCCGTCAACATCACGACCGCGCCGTATCCCGCGTTCCCGACCGACATGCAGGCCCAGTTCACCGCGCTCAACTGCGTCGCCGAAGGCGTCGGCGTGATCACCGAGACGATCTTCGAAAACCGGATGATGCACGTGCAGGAATTGAAGCGCCTCGGCGCCGACATCCAGCTCGAAGGCAACGCCGCGATCGTGCGCGGCGTCGGCCACATGTCCGGCGCACCGCTGATGGCGACCGACCTTCGCGCTTCGGCATCGCTGGTGCTCGCTGGGCTCGTCGCCCGCGGCGACACGGTCGTCGATCGGATCTACCACATCGATCGCGGCTACGAGAATATCGAGGAAAAGCTCGGCGGCCTCGGCGCGCGGATTCGTCGCCTCCCGAGCTGAGATTCCCCCATTGCGCGCCTTTCCCCTCTCGCGCTTGCGGGAGAGGGCAGGGTGAGGGCGACACTTGAGAGGGCGTCGCGAAAGAGCCCTCATCCGGCGCTTCGCGCGTCCTTCTCCCGCAAGCGGGAGAAGGGAAAATCTACTGCACGGCCGCGCTGATCAGCTTCCCGCGTCCGTCGTACTCGACGTTGCCATACCCGCGCTCATCCTCGATCTCGATGTACACGTGCGGCGATCCGCACAACCCGCTGCGGTAGATGTGCACGTTCTTGACCCACCCTTGCGCCATCGGCGGAATCAGCGCCGGTGCGCCCGCGATCATCGCGGGCAATTGCGCGAGCGGAACGTCGGCGGCGGCGAACGGCTTGTTGCAGTCGAACGGAATCGTGTCGTCCTCGCGCCAGAGCTTGATGCTGCCGTTGCTTTCAACGATGTAAGTCGCGACGCGTTTCTTGTTCGAAGGTTCGAACACGTCCATCGAGAGCTGCTCCTTGTCGACGCTGATGTGCTTGAACGCGAGCGGCGCGCCGACCTTCACTTCCACGCGTGCGAGGTCCGCCTCGATGCCGCGCGTGAAATCGCGCTCGCGGCCGTCGCTCGGCGTCGGCGCCGGCTCGTTCTTCGGCACGGCTGCGGGCGGTCGCGCGCCGCCGGCGACGAGCGTTTTCATGTCGACCCTGGCCCAGCTGTCGTTCTTGAACTCGCGCGCCTTCGGTGCAGACCCGTTCGGCGCCCAGACGATCTCGAGCATCGCGTCCGAGTTGGCCTCGCCGATCAACATGGCGCGCCAGCCGAAGTCGTTGCAGAACACGTCGGCGCCGAGCTCGACATTCTCGGGCTTCGAGTAGCCGTTCGCGGCCGCGATCGTGCGCGCCTCGCCGAGTACGCGAGCGGCTACGACGAGATCGAGATCGGCGAACGCAATCTTCTTCCTGCAGTCGATGCCGCCGGACTTCTGCGGCTCGCCATCCTTCATCGGCTGGCCGGGCGCCATTTCGTACCGATCGAACTCGTCCGGCGCGGCGTCGTTCTGCACGATCGCGTCGGCGTAATGCTCGCCGAAACCGAAGCGCAGCACGTGCACGGGCTTGCCGATGCGCGTGGCGAAAGCCGCTTTCACGGCAACAGGATCGTCGAGCGGATGCGCCGGCGCGAGCGGATCGGCCGCAAGCGCAGTCTTTCCAGCGATCATGGCGATCACGGCGATGAGCGCCGCGGCGCGCAGCGAGACCTCAGTCCTTGTCGGCATCGAGCACCTTCCCGTCGAGGCTGAACTCGACGCGGCCGTCGTGGCGCGGCGTGTCGATGTGAATGGTCCAGATCGGGATGTCCGAGTAGGTCAGGAACCCATGCGAATCGCCGCGCTCGAGCTCGATGCGGAACACGCGCGCATCGGGCAGGCCGAGCTTCGACTTCGCGGTCGCGAGCATGCCGGGCAGGCGCTGGAAATCGATCGTGGTCAGCTCGATCACGTGATGGTCGACCGCCTCGATGCTCGGGTAATGCTCGAACTTGACCGGAATCGGCTCGCTCATCGCGCCATGCTCGTACTCGTAGCTGTCGACGAGATCGCGGCGCTGCTGATCCTGGATCCAGAGATCGACCTTGCCGTCACGGTCCATCGTCAGGCGATAGACCTTGACCGGCGCACCGACCTTCGCGATCAGCTGTTTCAGGAAATCGGTGAGGTTCGGCCACGCGTAGTCCGTCTGTGCGGCTGGCGTTTCCGCAGCGACGGCCGCTTCGGACGAGAGCGCGAAGAAACAACAGAACAGCAGACGGCGCAATGCCATTGCGCATCCTCCCCAGGGTCCGCACGGACAGAGCATACGCCGATCGCGTCGGCGGATCAGCGTACCGGTCCGCGGTGAAGCCCGGCGCTTCTATCGCTGCGGATTCGACGCGAGCTGCAGCGTGATCGTGTCGCCTTTCTTCTCGCTCTGCTCGATCTGCACCGGCAGCCAGCCGAGCTTCTCGGAGAACCAGCTGCGCGCGACGCGCTTGCGATCGGTGCCGGGTTGGCCGACGCGGCGCATCAGCACGGTGTCGAACGCGCCCGCCGGCACCTTCAACGTTTCGTCACCGGCGCGCTCGTAGCGCATGTCCTCGACATGGTCCTTGACGGCGACCTTGTAGTCGAACGTCTGCGCGCCGCGGCGGAGATCGGAAGCGAGCGCCAGCGTCACGGCGTGCCGGTCGACCAGGCCGGGCACGATCGCATAGTGGAACGCGTCGCCGCCCTCTTCGACGCGCACCTCGCCGTTGGCGAACGCCGCGTGGCGCGTGCGGCTCTTGACTGCGCTGTCCTGCTTGTAGTCGTACTCGATCGCCTCCGGGCGTCCGTCGCGCCAGCGGAAGCGCGAGGTCTCGACGATGTGAACGCCGGCGAGCTTCGCAAGACCCGACGTACCGCGTGTTTCGCTGCGCAAGGTCCAGGTGCCGTCGTGATTGTCGCTGAGCGCGAGCGTCGTGTGCCCGAGCTCTTCGCCGTTGCGCAGCGCGAGATATTCGGCGCGGAACGGCGCGGGCGGCGCGTCGGCGGCCGGCGCGATTTGCGCGGATGCGACGGCGGCGAATGCAATGAAGGCGCGGGCGATGTTCATGGACGATTCCGGTGCGGTGGCGGGCGAGTGTCGTCCAGAACGGCTGAACGCCGGTCACACGAGTCGCGCGGATCCGCCGTCGGTATCGAGTCGAAGCGGCGCGGTCAGCGCGCGCTCATCGACGCGCACGAGCGCGCCGTCGAGCGCAACGCGTCGGTCGGCGAAAAGTCCGACGCACGCGACCAGCAACCGATGCTCGCGCGGCAATAGCCGCGCGGCGAGCATCGCGGCGGTGTCGTCCGCGATCACCGGGATCTCCGTCTGTGCGATGACGGGACCGCCGTCCAGCTCGGTCGTCACGAAATGCACGCTCGCGCCGTGTCGCGCGTCGCCCGCCGCCAGCGCGCGTTCGTGCGTGCGCAGGCCGCGATGCTTCGGCAGCAGCGACGGATGAATGTTGATCGCCCGGCCGATCCAGGACGCGAGCGCCGCGGGATCGAGGATACGCATGAAGCCGGCGAGCACGAGCAGATCGGGCGAATACGCGTCGACGCGAGCAAGGAAATCGTTGTCGAAGCCGGCGCGGTCCGGATAGCTGCGCGGATCGAGCGCGAGCGTCGCGATGCCGGCTCCTTCGGCGTAGCGCAGGGCCGGCGCTTCAGGCTTGTCGCTGGCGACGAGCACGATGTCGATCGGCAGCGTGCCGTCGCGTCGTGCGGCGATCAGTGCGGCGAGGTTGGAGCCGCGGCCCGACACGAGAACGGCGACACGAAGCATCCGGTTCATTGCGCTCGGGTCGAGGCTCTTCGAGCCTCAGGCAATCGCGACCCGGTCGCCGCGCGCCGGAACGACTTCACCGATCTTGCGCGCATCGAGCCCGAGCGCGGCCAGCTCCGCGATCGTCGTGTCGAGCGCGGAATCGGCGACGATGACCGTGTAGCCGATGCCGCAGTTGAACGTGCGGAACATCTCGTCGCGCGCGACGCGGCCTTCGCGCTGCAGCCAGTCGAACACGGGCGGCAGTTTCCACGAGGCGCTGTCGAGCGCGATGCCGA
>DAISJF010000055.1:0-8920 GCA_036821625.1 Rhodanobacteraceae bacterium | reverse complement strand
GCGTCTATCAGCCGTACTTCAAGCTGTCGAGCTCGCTCGCCGAGCGCGTGCAGCGCGGGCTGACGCCCGGCACGCGGCTCGACGTGACCGTGCAAGTCGTCAGCGGCGACAACGCCGCGACGAAGGCCGCTATCGAGCAGCTCGCAGGCGGCACCTCGTCGGGCGTGTGGCAGGACCTCGCCGGCGTCGAGGCGCTGACGCTCAACGTCGCCGAAACCGACATCGTCGCGCTGGCGCAGCGTTCCGACGTGTTCGCGCTCGAGGAATACGTGCGGCCCGTGCGCAACGACGAGGTGCAGGACCAGATCATCGCAGCCAACTTCAACGCCGATCAGAGCGGCCCCGAGGCGCCGGGATATTTCCAGTTCCTGACCGACCTCGGCTTCTCGACGAACTTCATGGACTATCCGATCGTCAACGTCACCGACGACGGCATCGGCGACGGCACGGTCGACAACGGCGCCGGCGACCTGACCCTGACCGATCACGAGGACGGCACGACCACGCGCATCAACGCCGTGTTCAACTGCACCGGTGCCGGCGCGCCGCACGGCCAGGACGGTCACGGCCACCTCAACACCGGCATCGTCGGCGGCTACGACACGCGCACGGGATTCCCGTACGTCGACAATCTCGGCTATCTGCGCGGCGTCGGCATCAATCCGTATGCCTGGCTCGCGCACACGAAGATCTTCGCCGACGGCGGCCTTTACAACATCTCGAACTGCGGCAACACCGACGCGGGCGTGTCGCACCAGGAAGTCGTCAACGGCGGGGTGATCTCGACGAACTCGTGGGGCGCGGCCGTGGGCGGCGCGTACAACTCCGACGCGCGCGCGTACGACATTGCCGTGCGTGACGCCGACAATCAGCAGGCCGGCCAGCAGCCGATGATCTACGTGTTCTCGGCCGGCAACAGCGGCCCGGGCGGCTCGACGGTCGGCGCTCCGGGCACGGCCAAGAACGTGATCACGGTCGGGGCGTCCGAGAACCGGCGTCCGAGCGACGAGCAGGGCCAGTGGACCGACGGCTGCGGCATCGGACCGACCGGCGCCGACGACGCGATGGACACGATCGGCTTCTCGAGCCGCGGTCCGGTGCAGGGCAATCGCACCAAGCCGGAAGTCACCGCGCCCGGCACGCACATCCAGGCCTCGGCCAGCACGTACTCGGGCTACGACGGCAGCGGCGTGTGCGACAAGTACCGCCCGAACGGCGGCGGCTTCCAGCAGACCGACTTCGCGGCGTCGTCCGGCACCAGCCACTCGACGCCGGCGACCGCGGGCGTGGTCTCGCTGTCGTACTGGTGGATCGAGCACGGCGGCGCCGGTGCGGCGGCCGGAACGGTCGACGAGATCGGCGGCGCGCGCGCGCCGAGCCCGGCGCTGTCCAAGGCGTGGCTGATGGCGCACCCGACGTACCTCACCGGCGTCAGCGGCAACGGCAACCTGCCGACCAACACGCAGGGCTACGGCATGCCGAACATGTCGCTGATGTTCGACGCGACGCCGAAGGTGCTGATCGACCAGAGCGAGGTGTTCACCTCGACCGGCGACACGCGCACCTACACGTGGGGCATCGCCGATCCGACCAAGGCGGTGCGCATCGCGATGGCGTATGTCGACGCGCCGGGATCGACGAGCGGCAATCCGCAGGTCAACAACCTCGACCTCACCGTCGAGATCGGCGGCCAGACCTATCACGGCAACCACTTCACCAGCAATTTCAGCACGACCGGCGGCACGGCCGATTCGGTGAACAACTACGAAGCCGTGTTCCTGCCGACCGGCACGACCGGCGACCTGACCATCACGATCACGGCCGCGAACATCGCCGGAGACGGTACCGGGTCCGGCAGTCCGAGCCAGGACTTCGGCCTCGTCTGCTACAACTGCTCGCAGCAGCCGAGCTTCACGCTCACCTCGCCGGACGCCTCGCTACAGGTCTGCTCGGGTTCCGAGGCCTCGGCGACGGTCAACGTCGGCCAGATCACGAACTTCTCCGATCCGGTCACGATGAGCGCGAGCGGCAATCCGTCCGGATCGACGACATCGTTCGATCCGAACCCGGTGACGCCGCCCGGAACGACGACGTTCACGGTCGCCACCGACCCGAGCGTCGTGGCCGGCGACTATCCGCTGACGCTCACCGGCAGCGCCGATGCGATCACGAAGACGCTGGGCATGGATCTCAACATGTTCGATGCGCTGCCCGCGGTTCCCGCGCTCGACAGTCCGACGGCCGGAGAATCCGACGTCTCGCTGACGCCGACGTTCACCTGGGAAGCGTCCGCCGAGGGTTACAGTTACGTCGTCCAGGTTGCGACCGACGCCGCGTTTGCGAACATCGTCGCCTCGACCGAGACGAACAACCTGACCTGGACCGTGGATTCCTCGCAGGCGCTCAACTCGAGCTCGCGCTACTGGTGGCGCGTGATCGCGCGCAACCCGTGCGGCGACAGCAATCCGATCGGCGGCGGCGCGGACACGATCTTCGCCGACGGATTCGATCCGGCGGTCGGCGACAACTCGCAGCAGTTCACGACGCTCGCGCTGCCGGGCGACTGCCCGGTCGACACGACGCCGTCGATCGTGTTCTCGGACGACATGGAAAGCGGCGCGCCCGGCTGGACGCACGGCGCGGCGAGCGGCAGCTCGGACCTGTGGACGCTCGGTTCGACCGCTCACGACGGCACGCACGCGTGGGAGGCGGCCGCGCCGGCGCCGGGCCACGCGAACGAAGAGTGGCTGATCTCGCCGAGCATCGCGCTGCCGAACAACCTGTCGACGCTGAGCCTCAAGTTCTGGAACCAGCAGAGCATCAAGTCGACGAGCGGCGGCTGCTTCGACGGCGCGATCCTCGAAGTGTCGACCGACGGCGGCAGCTCGTGGACGCAGGTCCCGACCGCGAATCTGCTCACCGACCCCTACGACGGTCTGATCTCGAGCGGCTTCCACAACCCGCTCGGCGGCGATGACGGCTGGTGCGGCGATCCGCAGGCGTATCTCAACTCGATCGTCGACATCCAGAGCTACGCGGGACAGAGCGTGCAGTTCCGCTTCAACATCGGTCACGACAATCTGGTCCACCGGTCCAACCCGAACTGGGCGATCGACGATGTCCAGGTGACCGGCTGCACGCAGTAGGCGCAGCCGCGCGACAAGGGCGGCGGAGCGACTCCGCCGCCCGCCTCAACGCCTTCCCGCCGGCGCCCGTTGGGCGCCGGTCTTCTTTGCGCGCAAGTTCAGCCGAAATTCAAAGCCCGCTGAAGAGACTGCCTTGCGTTCTGCGGCTCGAGCGCGCCGCCGGGACTTCGAGGCACGGCCGAAAGATGCGAGCGCCACGTTTCCTTCACTTCATGCGAGCTTCAATGCTGCTGTCGTTGTTCGCCCTGACGACAGTCGACGCGCGCGAGATCAGCGCGCAGGAAGCCGTTGCGCAAGTCCAGCGGGAAACGAACGGCAAGGTGCTCTCGGTGCAGACCTTGAATACCGGCAAGCGCAAGCTCTACCGGATCAAGGTGTTGACCCACGACGGCCAGGTGCGCGTGATCCAGGTGATGGCCGAGCAGTAGAACGACGAGTGGACCGCGTCCGGCGCCGTGCATGCGAGCAACCGGGCGCTGACGACGAGCAGGCTGATCCGCACCGTCCGCGATGCCCGGCGTGATCCGGTTCTGCGCGGTTCACTCGAGAAAGAGCGAGGATCGCGGGAAGCGCACGTGACGGCGCGGAATCGACGATAAGGAGACGACAATGCGCGTACTGCTGGTGGAAGACGAGGCCCCGCTGCGAGAAACGCTTGCGGCGCGCCTCAAGCGCGACGGCTTCGCGGTCGACGCCGCCGGAGACGGCGAAGAGGGCTTGTATCTCGGTCGCGAGGTTCCGTTCGACGTCGCGATCATCGACCTCGGCCTGCCCAAGCTGTCCGGCATGGATCTGGTCAAGCAGCTGCGCGAAGCGGGGCAGCGCTGCCCGATCCTGATCCTGACCGCGCGCTCGAGCTGGCAGGACAAGGTGCAGGGCCTCAAGAACGGCGCCGACGACTATCTGGTCAAGCCCTTTCACGTCGAAGAGCTGCTGGCGCGGCTCAACGCGCTCGTGCGCCGCGCGAGCGGCTGGTCGCGGCCTCTGCTCGAATGCGGGCCGATCACGCTGGATACGACCGCGCAGACGGTCAGCGTCAACGGCCAGCCCGTGGACCTGACGAGCTACGAGTACAAGGTCCTCGAATACCTGATGCTGCATGCCGGCGAGCTGGTCTCGAAAGCCGACCTCACCGAACACATCTATCAGCAGGATTTCGACCGCGATTCGAACGTGCTCGAGGTCTTCATCGGCCGCCTGCGCCGCAAGCTCGACCCGGACAATGCCATCAAGCCGATCGAAACCGTCCGCGGCCGCGGCTATCGCTTTGCGCTGGAACGCACCGACACCACCGCCGGCGAGGCGGCTCAACCGACCGAAGGCAGCCAAACAGGCGGCGGCTGATCGACAATTGCGAGCGTGGCTCGCCCGCTCTCCCTGCAAGCGCGATCGCTGGCCGCCGCGAGCTGCGTGCTCGCGGCGTTTCTGGGGCTTGCATTCGTTGCGCTCGATCGCGCGTTCTACGACGCGGCCGAGAGCGCGCTCCGCGACCGTCTGCAGCAGTACATCTATTCCTATCTCGCCGCGGCCGATCCGACGCGCGGCGGCTCGCTGCTGCCGCCCGAAGTCGGGCCCGACGAGCGTTTCGATCGGCCGGTCCAGTCCGGGCTCTACGCGGGCATCGTCGGCGACAAGATCGTCGGCGCCAAGAACAACCAGTGGCGCTCGCCGTCGGCGGTCGATCGCGATCTGCCGTTCAACGCCGAGCTTCGTCGCGGCGAAGTGCGTTTCACGGGTCCGATCAAGACCGCCGAGGGCGATCTGTTCGTGTTTGCGCAGGGCGTCGACTGGAACGCGGGCGGGAAGACCGACCTGCACCTGACCTTCTACGTCGCCGAGGAAGTCAGCGCGCTGCGCGAGCAGGTCGATGTGTATCGGCGCACGCTCGCGATCTGGCTCGTCGGAACCGGCGTCGTTCTGCTGCTGCTGCTGATCGGCGTGCTGCGCTGGAGCCTCGCGCCTCTGCGCAAGGTCGTGGTCGACCTCGCCCGGGTCGAGCGCGGCAGCCAGGATCATCTCGGCAGCACGTATCCGACCGAGCTGTCCGGCCTCACGACGAGCCTCAACAGTTTCATCGACGCCGAGCGCGATCGTCTGAAGCGCTATCGCAACACGCTCTCGGATCTCGCGCACAGCCTGAAGACGCCGCTCGCGGTCATGCGCAGCCAGCTCGAATCGGGCGGCGACGGCGAGAGCCTGCGCTGGACCGTGCTCGAGCAGGTCGGCCGCATGGACGAAATCGTCGCGTACCAGCTTTCGCGCGCCGCGACGTCGGGGCACCAGACGTTCGCAGTGCCGCTGCCGATCGAGCCGTACGCCGAAGAGATCGTGCGCAGCCTCGAGAAGGTCTACGCGTACAAGAATATCCTTTGCGAGTTCGACATCGCGCCGTCTGCGCGCTTCAACGGCGATCAGGGCGATCTGCTGGAGCTGCTCGGCAATCTGCTCGAGAACGGCTTCAAATGGGCGCAGCGTCGCGTGCTGCTCAGCGCGAGCGCACTGCCGGGCGGAGCCGGACGCCGTCCCGGGCTGGAGCTCGGTGTCGAGGACGATGGACCCGGCGTCGAGGAAGAAAACGTCGAGCGACTGCTCCAGCGCGGCGTGCGCGGCGACGAGCGCGTGCAGGGCCACGGCATTGGTCTGGCCATCGTGCAGGACATCCTGCGCGCCTACAAAGGCGAAATCAGCGTGACGCGCTCCGAGTCGCTCGGCGGCGCGCGCTTCGCGGTGCGTTTTGCACCGCGCTGAGCTTGCGTGCCCGTTGCAAAAAGACTGAACCACTCAGAACACGGGAGCACGAAGGAAAAGCACATCGGGGTTCCCTTCGTGCTCTTCGTGTTCTTCGTCGTCAATCTTTAGGCTCTTCTCCACACGCAACGCGCTCGACCGCGGCGACGAGCCGCTCGCGCACTTGCTCCTCGGAATAGCGGTCGAGCACGTAGCGCCGCCCCGCTTCGCCGATGCGCGTGCGCTCGGTCGCTTCGAGCTCGAGCACGCGCTCCATCGACGCGGCGAGCTCTTCGACGGTGCGATAGTGGAAGCCCGCGCCGGAGCGCTCGATGTGATCCTTCAGCACCTCGCAGCGTCCGTTGACGACGACCGGTGTCCGCTGCGCCATCGCTTCGAGCGTGACGATGCTGAAGCTCTCGTATTGCGACGGCAGCACGAACGCGGCCGCTCCGGCCATCAGCGCGAGCTTGCGCCGTTCGTCGACGAAGCCGAGGAAATCGATGTCGGCACGCTGCGGCAGGCGCATGTTGTCGACGCCGGTCAGCACGAGCGTCGCGTCCCGGCCGCCGCGTTTGCGCACGCGCAGGAACGCATCGAGCAGCTCGCGGCAGCCCTTGCCTTCCTCGATGCGCCCGCAGTAGAGGAAATACGGCACGGACCGTCGCTCGGGCCCGGTCGACTCGGTGTGCTCGACCGCCATGCCGATGACCTCGCCGTCGCCGTCGCCCCAGAGCCGTTTCGCGACGCGCTGCTCCGAATCGGTGAGCCAGATGCGATGGCGATACGCGCCGTAACGCTGCGCGTAGACGCGAAGATACGCGGGCGGCTCGTCGTGCAGCGTCGGCACGAGGATCGCCTTGTCGGGCGACACGCCGCGGATGCCGAAGTACGTGGTCGGATACAGATACGTGCAGAACAGCACCGCCGCGTACTGCCCCGCGTTCCGCGCGAGATAATCGTGCAGCTCGGGACAGTACGGTCCCTGAAAACGGATGAATTCGTCCTCGAGCGCCTCGCGCCAGTACGGCTGTCCTGCGCCGGAACGCCCGCGCGCCGGATGCACGTCGCGCAGCAGGCGCGCATGCAGCTCGAACCAGTAGCGCTCGCGCGTGATCGCGACGGCAAAGCGGCGCACGGGTATGCCTTCGCGCATCTCGACACCGGGCGGCAGGTCGTTCCGCCAGGTCATGTAGTCGCTCGCGGTCGAGGTCAGGATCTCGACCTCGAAGCGGCGCGAAAGGAGACGCGCGTACTGCCAGGCGAGCGCCTCGGATCCGCCGACGACCGACTCATGGCAGCGCTGCACGACGATCGCGATGCGCTTCATGCGAATCGCCCGAGGACTTCGCCGAGCGAGCCGACCAGCGCATCGGTCGAGAATGCATCGTGCACGCGTGCGAGCCCGCGCTCGCGAAGCAGCCGGCGCAGCGAGGCGTCTTCGCGCAGCCGTGCGACCGACGCCGCGTAGAGATACGGATCGCGCTCGTCCCAGACGAGGCCGGCGTCACTCGTCGTCCACGCGATCGCGCCGGCCGCAAAGGCCACCACCGGCGTGCCGAGCGCCATGGCTTCGGCGATCGGCACGCAGAAGCCTTCGTGTTCGCTCCGGCTGACCAGCGCGTCGGCGGCGAGGTACGCGGCCTTGAGCTGGCCGTCGTTGACGTCGCTGAGGAAATGCACCGCATCGCCGAGCCGCAGCTGATCGATCCGCGCGCGCAAGGCCTCGCTGTATTTCGCGAGGCGCGGGTCCGCGCGCCCGACCACGAGCAGCCGCGCCGCCGGATCGTAGGCGCCGCGATACGCCGCGAACGCATCGATCAGATCGAGATGCGCCTTGTTCGGCGCGAGCCGCCCGACGCTGAGCCAGGTGCCCGCGCCGTCGCGAAAACGATCCAGCAACGCGAGATCGGCCTGTGCGTGCAGCAGCCGATCCGTGCGATTGAACGGCGGCAGCACGGCGGTCCGCACCGGGTCGACGCCGGCGCGGAGAAAGTCCTCGACGTTGAACGGAGAGGCGCCGAGATAAAGCTCGCAATCGAGTTTCGCGAGCGGCTCGATTTCGGCGCGACCCGACGCGCACGCGGCCATGTATTCGGGCGAATAGCCGTCGAAGAACTGCGGCGGCGTGATGTTGTGGTAACGCACGATGCGCTGGCACCTGAGCGAACCGAGCAGCGGCAGCGCGGCCGGCCAGCCGAACGAGAAGTGATAGATCGCCAGATCATCCGGCGCACCGACGAAGTCGGCGAGCGCCGCCGGCTTCGCCGTCTTGCCGACGCGACCGATCGTCGTCTGCGCGAATACGCGCACGCGATGGCCGAGCCGCTCGAGCGCGGCGGCCATTTCGAGCGCATCGGCGCCGACGGCGTCCTTGTCGCTGAGGACGGGAACGAGGACGCCGATGTTCACGAGCGCGCGAAGACCACGGCCTTGCCGGCGTAGAGATCGAGCCTTTGCGGATCGGCGAACCCGCCGCCCGCGACAACGTCCGCGATCATCGACTCCGCGAAGCCGCCGGCCGCTTCGAGATCGATCAGCAACGCGCCGCCGCTGCGGAGCACGCGCCGGCCTTCGCGCAGCAGCGCGGGAGGCGGCATGTCCTCGGCGATCCGATCCAGCGATGCGATCGAGAGCGCGTCCAGCGAGCCGTCGGCGATGCGCGCGAGCAGCGCCGAGGGACTGCCGAGCGTGACGTTGAGACCCTTCGCGCGCGCATCGCGATGCAGCACGGAATTCGTTTCGATCGCACTCGCGTTCCAGCCGTGCGCGGCCAGCGCGGCGAGCCAGTCCACGCCGCCGCAAAGATCGAGCACGGTCGCGTTCTGCGGCAGCCGGCGCGCCAGCTCCGCGGCCCACGCGTGCACGCGTTGCGCGCGCATCGCATCGTGTTCGCGCCGGTGCCGGATCGCCGCGGCCGACGCCTCGTCGTCGCGGCTGCGCTGCTCGGCTTCCGCGGCTTCGATCGCGTCGATGCTCTTGCGCACCTGGACGGTCCAGTGGTTCATCGTCAAGGCGAGCTGGCGAAGCTCGCGCAGGTTGGCACC
>DAISJF010000054.1:0-8963 GCA_036821625.1 Rhodanobacteraceae bacterium | reverse complement strand
AGCAGCGCGGCGAAGTCGGCATGGTGATCCGCGCGATCAAGAGCGAGATCCCGACCATCGAGCAGCTGCGCCTGCCGGTGCTGTTCAAGAACATCATCATGGAGCCGCGCGGGCTGGTCCTGCTGGTCGGCGCCACGGGTTCAGGCAAGTCGACGACGCTGGCGTCGATGATCGATCACCGCAACGGCAACACGTCCGGGCACATCCTCACCATCGAGGATCCGATCGAATACCTTTACCGGCACAAGAAATCGGTAGTCAACCAGCGTGAAGTCGGCCTGGACACGCACAGCTATCACGAGGCGCTCAAGAACGCGATGCGCGAAGCGCCCGATGTGATCCTGATCGGCGAGATCCGCGATTCCGACACGATGGAAGCCGCGATCGCGTTCTCCGAGACGGGCCATCTCTGCCTCGCGACGCTGCACTCGAACAACGCCGACCAGACCATCGAGCGCATCCTCAACTTCTTCCCGGAATCGGCGCACAAGAACATCCTGATGAACGTCGCGCTGAACCTGAAGGCGGTCATCAGCCAGCGTCTCGTGATGGGCAAGGACGGTCATCGCCTGCCCGCGGTCGAGGTGCTGATCAACACGCCGCACATCCGCGATCTGTTGCGCCGCGGCCAGATCCACGAAGTGAAAGAAGCCATGGACCGCAGCCTGCAGGAAGGCATGCAGACGTTCGACCAGTCGCTGTACGCGCTCTACAAGGAAGGCAAGATCGAGCTCGAGGAAGCGCTGAACCACGCCGACTCGCGCGACGGCCTCGCGCTCAAGATCCGGCTCGCCGAGGGCGCGGACTCGCCGATGCCCGAGACGTTCGACGTCAACAACTACTGAGCGTCCGCATCTGATTCTGCTGCTCTCACTTCTCCCGCTTGCGGGAGAAGTCGGCGCGAAGCGCCGGATGAGGGAGGTTGTTGCTGGGTCTCCCCTCACCGCGCCTGCGGCGCGGCCGTTCCCGCAAAGGGGAAAGGCGGTCGCGAAGGCGCTCCGCGACGACCCGACCGCGTAGACTCGCGCTAATCCCGCACCATTCGGCCCGATGAATCTGCCCGTCATCCCGCCCGGCTCACGCCTGTACGGACTCGATGCGTTGGCCATACCGCGCGTTGTCGCGACCGCGCACGCGCTCGAATCGGGCCGACTCGACGAAGCGGCGCGCGAAATAGCCGCCGTCTCGACGCGTTACCCGCAGCATCCGGAGGTGCTGCGGCTGGTCGCGGGAATCGACAGCCTGCGCGCACGCCACGCCGAGGCGATCGACGCGATGCGTCGCGCCGTCGCGCAGCGTCCGAACGATGCGCTCTACCAGAACACGCTCGGCGCCGTGCTCGCCGAGGCCGGCGACTGGGACGACGCCATCGCGGCACTGCAGCGCTGCTGCGAGCTTCAGCCCGGCCTCGCGATCGCCTGGTACAACCTCGGCGTACTGCTGACGCGCTGCGTGCGGCACGACGAAGCGGTGGTCGCGCTGCGGCGCGCGGTCGAGATCGCACCGGATCACGTTGCCGCACGTGCGCTGCTCGCCGATATGCTGCGCGTGAGCAATCACGCGCAGGCGGCGGCAGCCGAATATCGCCGGATCCTCCAACAGCAACCCCATGCCGGCATGGCGTGGTGGGGCCTGGCGGATCTCAAGACGACGAAGTTCGATGCGGAGGACATCGATCGCCTGCGCGCCGCGTTCACCGACGCGCGCGCGAGCGATGACGATCGGATCGCAGTCGGTTTCGCATTGGGCAAGGCGCTCGACGATCATCAGCGCTACGCCGAGTCGCTCGCCGCGCTGGAAGCGGCGAATGCGATCGCACGCCGGCGCCGGCAGTGGGACGCGCGCGCTTTTTCGGCCGGCGTCGCCGCGAATCTCGCCGCGTTCTCGCCGCCGCCCGCCGGCGCGCGGGAACCGCAGGGCGCCGGCGTGATCTTCATCGTCAGCCTGCCGCGCTCGGGCTCGACGCTGATCGAGCAGATTCTCGCGTCGCACTCCGCCGTCGAAGGCGCAGGCGAGTTGCCGGACTTGCCGCTCACGCTGGCCGAGGAATCCAAGCGCCGAGGCCAGGCGTTCCCGCACTGGGTCGGCGCGATGCGCCCGGACGACTGGCAGCGCCTCGGGCGCCGCTATCTCGAGCGCACGTCGCACTGGTCGCGGCGGCGCCCGATGTTCACCGACAAGCTGCCGAACAACTGGACCAATATCGGCGCGATCCGCGCGATGTTGCCGGGCGCGCGCATCATCGGCTGCCGGCGCGATCCGCTCGAAACGTGTTTTTCGTGCTATCGCCAGTTCCTCTACAACAACGATTACTCGCGCACGTTCGGCGATCTCGCCGCGTTCTGGCACGATTTCGACGTGAGCCTGAAGCACTGGCTCGCGCAGTATCCCTCGCACGTGCACGAAAACATCTACGAGGATCTCGTGTCCGACCCGGAACGCAGAACCCGCGATCTGCTCGCCTTCTGCGGCCTCCCGTTCGAAACGGCCTGCCTGGATTTCCATCGCACCGAGCGCGACGTGCGCTCGCCGAGCGCAATGCAGGTGCGCGAACCGCTGCGCCGCGACACCGCGCGTGCCGCGCGCTATGGCGCGCTGCTCGATCCACTGCGAGCCGCGCTCGCAAGGTACAATTCGGCCTAGCCGAACCGCTTCCTCCAAGTTCATGACCGAACGTGCAGACCGGCTCTGGAAAAGAGCCGAGCGTTATCTCAACGAGAACCAGATCGCCGCCGCGCGCGTCACGCTCGAATCGCTCGCGCAGGAGGCGCCGCAGAACGTCGACGTGCACCTGATCCTGTCCGGCATCGCCTGGGACGAGGACCGCGTGCGCGACGCGACCCGCCACGCGCTCGACGCGACGAAGATGCTGCCGGACGATGAGTACCTCATCACCGACATCGTCGCCGCGCTGCTGCAGTCGGGCGAGACGGTCGCCGCGCGCAACGCGCTCGCGCACCCGGCGCTCGCGCGCACGCGCGAGGTTCCCGTGCTCGCGCGCGCGGCCGGATTCCGCTACAAGCTCGCCGAGCACGCCGAGGCGCTCGCGCTGCTCGACCGCGCGAAGGCGTTGGGCGCCGACGGCGCGGATTTCCGTTTCTCGCGCGGCATGCAGCTCGTTTTCAACGGCCGCCTCCGGGAGGCCGAAGCCGAGCTGGATGCGTGCCTGCGCATGCCCGACGCGCCCGCGCGTGCGACGCTCGAGCTCGCGCGCCTGCGCAAGCAGACGCCGGAACGGAATCACCTCGACGATCTCGGGCGCCGCATCCGCTCCGTCGCGCAAGGCAGCGAGGAAAACGCCGCCATCGAGTTCGCGCGCTACAAGGAGCTCGAGGATCTCGGCCGCTACGACGAGGCCTGGGAGGCGCTGTCGCGCGCCAACGCGATGATGTACGCGCGCCACGCGCACGATCCCGCCGCATCGCGCCGTCTGTTCGAGCGGCTCACCGAGATCGCCACGCCGGAGTTCCTCAAGCCCGCCGACGTCGTGCACGAGGGCCCGCAGCCGATCTTCATCATCGGCATGCCGCGCTCCGGCACGACGGTCGTCGACCGCCTGCTCGGCAATCACGCCGATGTCAGCCTTGCCGGCGAGCTCGACGATTTCGCTCTGCAGATGCGCTGGGCCGCGGATCATCACGCGACACTCGACGAAACCGTGCTCGATCGCCTGCCTCGCATCGACTACGCCGGGCTCGGTCGGCGCTATCTCGACCAGACGCAATGGCGAGCGCGCGGCAAGCGCTACTTCACGGACAAGCTGCCGCGCAACTGGATGCTGGCGGGCCCGATCGCGAAATCGCTGCCTCAGGCGCGCATCGTGCACCTCGTGCGCGACCCGATGGACGTCTGCTTCTCGAACTTCCGCGTCATGTTCGCCGACGCGTTCTCGCACATCTACGACCTCGACGCGCTCGCCTCGCATTACCGCGAGTACCGGCGCGTGATGGACCACTGGCATGCGGCGATGCCGGGTCGGGTTCTCGATGTCGTCTACAGCGATCTCGTCCGCGATCCCGAGACGACGATGCGCCGCGTGCTCGAATTCTGCGGCCTGCCCTGGGATCCCGCATGCGTCGACCTTGCGCGCAACGAATCCGCCGTCGCGACGCTCAGCACGGCGCAGGTGCGCGAGCCGATCCACGCGCGCGCGTTCGAGGAGTGGCGCCGCTACGAGAAGCAGCTCGCACCGCTGCAACGCGCACTCGCGGCCTAGCCGCGACTCTCAGGTCGAGTAGCCCCAGCGCTGCAGCATCGGCTCGAGGATCGGCAGGATCGGCTCGAAGTACGCGCGGTAGTGCCGCCACCGATCGAGCCCCTTGCGGTTGACCGGCTCGATGACCTGGCTGTAGCTCGGCGTGCCGATGTAGCCCTTCTCGCGCGCATGCTGATCGAATTTCAGCATCGGCGAGGCGTCTTCGAGCTCGAGGAATTCCGCGATCCGGCGCGCCTGCCGCGGCAGATCGGCCACGATGTCCTCGTAGCGCAAGTTCAGCACGTTCGGCTGGAACACCTCGACGTGGCGCAGCCAGCAGTCCATCGCGGCGACATAGGCGTGCGCGAGCCGTTCGAGCGACGCGCTCGCGGTGATCAGGATGCTGGAGCGGAAGTTCTGCATGTAGCAGCTCAGCATCACGTCGCACGGATGGCGCAGCGCGAGGATGTATCTGGCGTTCGGAAACAGCCGATGGATGAACGGCAGCCAGAGCATGTTGAGCGGGTTCTTGTCGACGAGCTGGGCGTTCCAGCGACGCGCGATCTTCTCCGACACCATGATCAGGTACTGCTTGCGCAGCTCGTCGACGTCGAACTGGCGGAGTACTTCGAGGCTGCCGAGGATGCGCGAATCGTGGCGGCGCAGCGTGTCGGCCAGCCGGTTGAAGTAAGGATTCTCGTCCATCGACTGCAGGCCCGGGTGGGCGTCGAGCATCTGCTCGAGCAGCGTCGTCCCGGAGCGCGGGAAGCCGACGATGAAGATCGGCGAATGGTGTGCATCGGGTGCCTGGAATTGCGGCCAGCTCCTGTATTCCTCGGCTGAAACGTCGGGAACCGCGGTCGGCAGCGCCGGCGCATCGGGTTCGAACTGCTCGGGCGCGATGCGCCGGATCTCGTCGACTTTCCTCGCGTGCGCGCTGTGCAGCGCTTCCATCGCGAGGTCGTACTCGCCGAGCTTGTCGTGGGCCTCGGCAAGGGTGAAGTAATAAGCAGAGTCCTCGCCGCTGCGCGGGCCCGCATTCAGCAGGATCGTCCTGGCCGTCAGCGGATCGCGCCGGCGCATCGCAAGGGATGCGATCGCGTGGTCGATCGCACGACGCATCGGTGCGTCGATGCGCAGACCTTCCGACCCGATGCTGTGCAGCATCTTCTCGGCGTCACCCAGGCGGTTGAGACGTTCGTAGAGCGTCGCGATCCGCAATCGCACGGCAGCGTTGTTTGGATTCCGCCGGAGCAGGTCTTCGGCGACGACCAGCGCCTCTTCTCCGTGTGCGATCAGCAGCAGCTGATTCACCAGCTCGATCTGCAGCGCATCGTCGAGCGGAAGCCACTGCCGCCACGGCTTGAGCAGGCGCTCCACACGGTCGAAATCCTGGCAGAACGAGCAGGCGACGGCCGCATGGATGCGTGCCATCGGCTGATCCGGCTCGCGCTCGACCGCATCGAGCATTTTCTCGCGCGCGTCGAGATAGTCGTGCTGCTGGATCCGCAGCAGGCCGAGATTGACATGCGGACTGGCGCCGTTCGGATCGAGTCGGAGCGCTTCGAGGTAGGCCTTCTCGGCCTCGTCCAGGCGGTTCACTTCGCGCAGGATCGTTCCGTAGTTCGCCCAGTGCGCGCTGCTTCCCGGCGAGAGCTCGGTCAGCCGCGCATAGGCGGCGATCGCCTCGTCGGTCTTGTTCTGGTACTGCAGGCTCACGGCGAGGAAGAACAGGAGGTCCTCGCGCTGCGGCCCTTCGAGCAGCTCCGCCCGGCAAAGGCGTTCGAGCAGCGGGTAGTCGCCGCTGGTCATGGCCGCTGAGATCGCTCTGACGGTATTCGTGTTCATCGCGCGCATAAAAAGAAAGGGCCGCACGGTTGACCCGTGCGGCCCGCAAGACTACAGAAAAACCGGTCTTAGAACTTGACCGTGATGCGACCCCAGTAGTAACGGCCCATCAGATCGAAGTCGCTCGGATCGGTGTTCGCGTTCAAGGTGTTGTTCGCGAACAGGAACGGCGGCTGCTTGTCGGCCACGTTGTTCACGCCAATGTCGAAGCGTGTATTGATCGCATCCAGGTTGTAACCGAACTGGATGTCGTTGTAGACCGTCGCGCCGTACTTGATCACGAAGCCGTGCAGCGTGCAGTAGTCGCCGTAGTAGCAGGTCCCTGCCGGGAACACGTCCTGAGAGGGCGCCTGCGAGCCCATCTGGAAGCGGCCGATGTAGCGCATGCGCCACGACGCGTCGAACGCACCGAGCTGCCAGCCCACCGAGCTCTGCGCACGCCAGCGCGGGAACAGGCACACGCCGCCGCCCGCACCCGGACAGCCCGCGGCCTGCGCCGAACCGAACGTCATGAAATGACCTGCGTAGGTGTAGACAGAATTCGCAGGCGTGCCCGGCGCGGTCGAGATGTTGTACTGGTCAAGGTACGTCGCGTTGATGCCGACGTTGAAGCGACCGAACGAGAACTCGGGCAGACGATAGTTCAACGCGAAGTCCACACCCTTGACGTCGACGCGGCCGAGGTTGCCCGTCGGCTCGTTGATGAACTGCCACTGGCCCTGGTTGATGCCCGTCGCATAGCGATGGATCAGCGGGCAGTACGACAGCTGACCGGCGCTGCAGAGATCGACGACGCTCTGCGCGCCGATGCCCGTGATGTTGTTGTTCAGGTACAAGCGCCAGAGGTCCGCGCTGACCGACAGACCGTCGATCCAGTGCGGGTCATACACGATACCCCAGTCGAACGACTTGCCGAACTCCGGTCCGAGCGGGAAGCCGGCGAACACAGAACCCGACGCGATGCCGGTGCTCTGCAGGTTCGAGGCGACTTCGCTGTTCACGAAGCTGCCGTCGGTCGGCACGTTCACGCACGCCGGGTTGACCGGGTTGCCCGTGTAGTGATCGCACGGGTCGTGCGAGAGACGCGGCGCATCGCTGGTCGGGCCGGTAAACAGATCGGCCACGGTCGGCGCACGGAACACTTCGGAGACCGTGCCGCGCAGCAGCAGGTCTTCGATCGGACGCCACTCGAGGGCGACCTTGCCGTTGTTCGTGTTGCCGAAGGTGTTGTACTTGGAGTAGCGGTCGCCCAGCGTCAGGTTCAACGCGTGGATGAACGGCACATCCTTGATGATCGGAACGAACAGCTCGGCGTAGACGTCCTTCACGTTGTAACCGCCCTGCAGCGCCGATCCGCACTGGCTGCCCAGTACGCACTGGCCGGTGGCAGGATTGATCTGCAGCGAGGTGTCGACGATCGAGTGCGTGTATTCCTTGCGGTACGAGGCACCGACCGCGAGCTGCATCGTGCCGGCCGGGAGCTCGAACAGACCGCCGTTCATGTCGGCGCGCCACACCTTCTCCTGCGTGAAGAAGTTGCTGCTCGCCGGAACTGCGGCGGCCGCCAATCCCGCGATCGTGTTCGGATCGTTGAGATCGAAGATGTTGATCGGCGTGCAGCCGTTGATCGGCGCATCCGGCGTGCCGCAATGGACGACGCCGTCGGAACCGAGGAACGAGGGACCCGTTTCCTGGTTCACGATGTTGAGGTTCGGCAGACCCGAAGTCGTGGTCTGGGCGCTGAGATGGCCGTAGTCCATACCGACGTCCCAGTTCCACTGCTGGTCGTTCCACACACCGAACGAACCCTTGAAGCCCGTCGAGACCTGGTCCGTGTTCGTGCCGAACGCACCGCGGCGATTGCCCACGGTCACCAGACGGAAGCCTGCGTTGCCGCCGCCCGAGCGATAGTCGATGCCCCACGGGTTGTAATAGCTGTCGGCCGAGATGACGAGGCCGCCGGACGTGGTGAGCGGATCAGGCGCCAGCTGGAACGCCGACGAGGTCTTGTTGTGCAGCACCGCGGCATACACTTCGACGTTGTCGGTCAGCTTGTAGTTGCCGTTCAGGAACAGGCCCGTGCGTTCCTGCGGGGTCATGATCAGGTTGACCGTCGCGAAGTTGTACTTGTCGCTCGGCGTCGTCGCGGTGCCGTTGTTGACGTAGCAGTGGTAGTCGGTCGCGATGTTCTGACCGGTCGTACCCGGATTGCGCGCGACGAATGCGCACGGATAGATGTCACTGAACGCGTCCGGCACCTGGATGTGGCCGAAAGCCGACGACGTCGAACCGCCGACGAAACCCTGCGGCGGGAAGTTGTTCGTGCCGTACAGCGACACCGAGTTCTTCGAGAAGTCGCGGTGGCCGGCCAGAACCTGCTCGGTCCGGTTGTAGTTGATGCCGGCCATGATCGAGCCCTTGTCCGAGCTCTGGCCGAACGTGAATTGGTAACCCTGGCTTTCGCCGTCATCCTTGTCCGAGATGCCGTAGTTCGTGGAGAACTCGGCGCCCTGATAGTCGCTGCGCAGGATGAAGTTGACGACGCCCGCGACCGCATCCGAGCCGTACACCGACGAGGCACCGTCGGTCAGCACTTCGATGCGCTCGACCATGTTCGCCGGAATATCGTTCGGGTTGCCGGAGAGGTAACGATGGCCGTTGATCAGCACCAGCGTGCGGGGCGAACCCAGACCGCGCAGACCGATCGACGAGAAACCCGTACCGCCCGAGTTGTTCACCTGCGGATTGATGTTCGGGCCGGTGACCGCCGGCAGCTGCTGAACCAGATCGCCCAGCGTCAGCTTGCCGGTCTTCTGGATCGCCGCGCGATCGATTGTGATGACAGGGTTGGACGTTTCGATATCCACGCGACGGATGTTCGAACCCGTCACGGTGATGGTCTCCAGCTGCTGATTGCTCT
>DAISJF010000053.1:0-9037 GCA_036821625.1 Rhodanobacteraceae bacterium | reverse complement strand
ATCTCGTCGGCCAGCCGATGCTCGCGCACAAGGCGACGCACGAGGGCAAGGTCGCGGCCGAAGTCGCCGCCGGCCGGAAGAGCGAGTTCGTCGCGCGCGTCGTGCCCTCGGTCGCATACACGGATCCCGAGATCGCCTGGGTCGGCCTCACCGAGACCGACGCGAAGAAGCAGGGCATCAAGTACGGCGTCGGCAAGTTCCCGCACGCCGCGTCGGGCCGCGCCGTCGGCATAGGCCGCACCGAAGGGTTCACCAAGCTGATCTTCGACGAGGCTACGCATCGCATCATCGGCGGCGGCATCGCCGCACCGAATGCGGGCGATCTGATTTCCGAAGTCGCGCTCGCGATCGAAATGGGCGCCGAAGCGGCGGACATCGGACTCACGATCCATCCGCATCCGACGTTGAGCGAGTCGGTCGGCATGGCGGCGGAGGTCTATGAAGGTACGGTCACCGATCTTTACGTCCCGAAAAGGAAATAAGACCGCCGAGACGGGGATAACCGCTTCGACGGAGAAACATGCGCACGCTCGGACTCCTCGGCGGCATGAGCTGGGAATCGACGCTGCCGTACTATCGCTGCGTCAACGAGTGCGTGCGCGAGCGGCTCGGCGGCCTGCATTCGGCGAAGCTCGTGCTGTACAGCGTCGATTTCGCCGAGATCGAACGGCTGCAGCATGCGGGCGACTGGACGACTGCGGGACATCTGCTCGCCGACGCCGCGCAGGCGCTCGAGCGCGCCGGCGCCGAGGCGCTCGTGCTCTGCACGAACACGATGCATCGCGTGCTCGACACGATCGAAGCCGCGATCCGGATTCCGGTCGTGCACATCGCCGACGCGACGGCCCGTCGCATCCGCGCCGAGGGTCTTGCAAAGGTCGGTCTGCTCGCCACGCGCTTCACGATGGAACAGGATTTCTACCGCGGCCGGCTCGAACAGCACGGGCTGACCGTGCTCGTGCCGGATGCGGCCGAACGCGCCGAGGTCCATCGCATCATCTACGACGAACTCTGTCGCGGCGTGATCCGCGAGTCTTCGCGCGTTGCGCTTCGCGCCGTCATGGCCGCGCTCGTGTCGCGCGGCGCCGAAGGCCTGATCCTCGGCTGCACCGAGATCGGCCTCCTCGTCGGCGCAGAAGACACCGACGTGCCGGTGTTCGACACGACGCGCATCCACGCCGAAGCGGCGGTCGACTGGGCTCTCGACGGCTGACCCTATCGCTTTGCGCGCGGGATCGGCGCCTTGTCCTTGCCGGCGAGGTCGCCCGGCATGATCCGGTCGGCCACTTCGTAGTGCCGGACGAGCGGCTCCATCTCGAGCAGGTACTGCTCGTCCTCGGGATAGTAGACCGAGCGCTCGGGATTCTCGCCGGCGAACGCGCGCACGGCCGCCATCGATTCCCAGAGCGAGATCAGCACGATCTCACAATGCTCGCCCTGCAGGCGGCGCAGCACGGTGACGCCCTGGTTGCCCGGGGTGTTCGCGTAGTCCTTGAGCCCGGTCTCGTTCAGGTAGTCGACGTACGCGTCCGCTTTTTCCGCGAGCGTGATACCGCGCCAGATGCGAGCGATCATCGTGCCTCCGCCTGTTGCGAGAGCCGCCGGCATTTCGCCGAAACGCGCGCTTTCGCGGCTGCGCATGCCGCCGTCCCGCGCGCGGTTCGAAAGCCTTCCCTGCTCGGCCCCATCCTCGCACACGGCCCATTGTCCCAAGGTTATTGCCCGCAGCCGGCATCCGGATAGACTCAGCCACCCGCTGCCGATCGGGAGGAGGGGGACCGACATGCTCGCACAGGTCGGAAGTTTCGTGTTGGGAGTCGTCCTCCTGCTGCTCGGGGCGGACAGTTTCGTGCGCGGCGTCGGCGGCCTTGCCCTGCGTACCGGACTCGGCGGCTACGCCGTCGGCCTCGTCTCGACGGCGCTCGGCGGGCTGGTGCCGGCACTGGCCGTCACGCTGGCGGCGGGCTACGCGCACCAGCCGGACCTCGCGCTCGGCAATCTCGTCGGCGGCAGCATCGGGCAGCTCGGTCTCGTGCTCGGCATCTGCGCGCTCGCCGCGCCGCTGCGCGCCCGGCTCAAGGTCTTCGCCTATGTCAATCCCGCGCTGATCGCCGCGGCGGTGCTGTTCTGGATCCTTTCCCTCGACGCGAGGCTCGGCGCCGTGGACGGCGTGATCCTGATCGTCGCGTATCTCGTCGTGGTCGTGCTGGTCGTGCGCGCGGCGCGCGACGAGGGCGCGGACGTGCGCAATGAGCTCGCGACGGCCACCGGGACCGCGATGCTGGTCTGGCGCGATGCGCTGCGCGTCGTCGTCGGGGTCGTGATTCTGCCGTTCGCGGCCGTCTGGCTGGTCGATGGCGCCATCGCGTTCGCCGCCGCCTGTCAGGTGTCGACGCTGGTGACAGGGCTCACGCTCCTCGGCGCGGCGACCGCGGTGGCCAGCGTGCCGCCGACCTGGATCGCCGCGCGGCGCCGTCAGGGCGATTTCGCGATCGGCCATGCGTTCGGCGCAGTGATCGGCAGCCTGCTGCTGCTCGCCGGTGGGCTGGCACTTTCGCAGACGGTCGGCGCGTCGCGTTCGCTGCAGCACATCGAGATCCCATGGTTGATCGTGCTCGCGGTCGCGATCTATCCGATGATGCGCAGCGACGGCGAGCTGTCGCGCCGCGAAGGAGTGATCCTCGTCGTTGCCTATGTCGCGTTTCTGGCCGGCGAAGCCTGGCTGACGCACGGCTGAGCGGCGGGGCGGAACGCGATGCAATTTCCGGAGTGTGCGCGCTCGATGCGGAGATCACGAGCATGATGTGGGTCGGTTGGATCATCGCGATCGTCGCGATCGGAGCCGCGGTCTGGCTCGCGCGGCAGCTCGCCGCCGAGCGGGCGCTGACGACGCAGCTGCGCTTCGCCAAGATCGAAGCCGAGAACGCCAGCGACGCGATGCGCGCGAACCAGGCCCAGGCCGTCGGTTCGGCGGGTCTTGCGCCGCTCGGCCGGCTGCTCGGCGCGACCGCGCACGAGCTCGACGCGCCGCTCGCGTCGGTCCGCAGCCAGGTCGATCACGCGGTGCGCCAGCTGGTCGACTACCGCACGCTGGTCAAGCGCTACGACGCGTCGGTGCAGTACTGCCTGCAACCGGTCGAGCTCATCTTCGGTGCCGACAAGACGCATCTCGACAAGCTCGTCTCGCACGTCGAAGGCGCGCGGCGCGCATTGTTCGAAGCGCGCGCGAATCTCGAAAAGAGCTCCGCGCTCGACGAGTCGCGCCATCTGCTGGAAACGGCCGCCGAAAGCCTGCGCGACATCGGCGCGCTGACGCAGAGCCTTTCCCAGTTTGCCGCGGCGGACGACGCCGATGCGCAGCCGGTCGACGTGAACCTCAGCCTGGACCACGCGCTGCGCATCGCCGAGCGGCGCCTGCGCGGCCGCGTCGAGATCGTGCGCGACTACCGTGAGCTGCCGAAGATCCTGGCCGAACCCGACCAGCTGGCCCAGGTGTTCCTGCATCTGATCAACAACGCGAGCGAGGCGATCGATGGAACCGGCCGCCTCACCGTCGCGACGCGCGTGGTCGGCAATCAGGTCGAGATCGACGTCGGCGACACCGGACCCGGCATCTCCGAAGAGCTGCTGCCGATGATCTTCGATCCGTTCGTCACCACGAAATCGCCCGATGCGGCCGGCGGCATCGGACTCACGGTCGTGCGCCAGATCGTCAATCGACTCGGCGGCTCGATCAAGGTGCGCACGAAGGTGGGCGCGGGTTCGCTGTTCACGATCGCGCTGCCGGTGCAGCCGCGCTCGGCCGCGGTGTAGCGGCGACCTTGCGCGCCGGCGATCGTCCGCGATGACGGTTTCCCTGGTCTTCGGCGCGAGCGGCGCGGTCGGTCGCTTCCTGCTGCCGCGTCTTCTGGCCGCGGGTCATGATGTCGTCGCGGTCAGCCGCGAGGCGCGAACGAGCGGACACCCTCGCGTGCGCTGGCTCGTCGGCGATCTGCCCGGCAACGTTCCGCCGCTGCCGGACGTCGATGCGATCTACAGTCTCGGTCCGCTCGATGCATTCGCGGAGTGGTTTGCCGAAACACGCGTGAACGGCGTTCCGCGCATCGTTGCGATCGGTTCGCTCAGCGCGATCACGAAGGAACAGTCGGTCGATCCGCTCGAGCGCGAGCTTGCTGCGCGGCTGCGCCGTGCCGAGTCGGTGCTCGCCGCGGCGGCCGATGTGCGCGGCAGTCGATCGACGCTGCTCCGCGCGAGCCTGATCTACGGCGCCGGCCTCGATCGCAGCCTGACGCCGATCGTGCGCTTCGCGCAGCGCTGGCGCGTGTTTCCGACCCTGCTCGGCGCCGGCGGCCTGCGCCAGCCGGTGCACGCGGACGATCTCGCGGGCGCTTGCATGGCCGCGGCAGCCCGCGCGGGCGTCGCGCGAAGCTACGACCTGGGCGGAGGCGAGCGTCTCGCGTTCGGCGAGATGCTCGCGCGCGTGCGCGCATCGCTCGCGGTCGCGACCGTGCCGCTGCCCGTGCCGCGCCTGCTGGCTCGCGCGTTGTCGGCTGCGGCCCGACAAACGCGCGCGTTCAGCGCAGCGAGCGCGGCGGCCTTGCAGCGTATCGACGAGAATCTCGTCGTCGACCACGCCGCAGCGATCGCCGATTTCGGCTGGTCGCCGCGTGCGTTTCGGCCGCGCTCGGAGGACTGGACGTCGCCGCCGTTGCCCTGAACAAAGCGCGCAAGAAACGACGGGTGGTGCATTGCATCATCGGGTCGCCGCGATGCGGTTTGTTCGCGGCGGTGCAGCGTTGCCAACGCGCGTTTGAACCGCCTAAGATGCTGGCCTCTCCGCGCGTTCGAAGGTGCCACCATGCAGGTCCGCTCGATCACGGCTGCGGCCGTCGCGTCCTCGCTATTGACCGTGTGCACCGTTCGCGATGCCCGCGCCTACGACTACACCGCGCCGGTTCAGTTTCACGCGGTTGCGAGCTTCGATCCGGCCAACGGCATCGTGCCGTTCCCGAACAATCTGCTGCTGCTCGGCACCACCGATCTCACGCTCAACATTCCGGTCCCCGATCCGACCGATTTCAGCGATCCGAAAGTCGCGATGAACGCGCTCGACGGCTTCAGCACGACGGCGCCGTGGTCGACGACGTTCAATATGCCGATCGATGCGACATCGCTCGTGCCGGGCCAGACCGTGCGCGTGTTCGCGGTCACCTTGAGCGGGCCCGGCGGCGCCGTCACGGGCATCGACCGCGAGCTCGCCTCGCCGGATGAATTCGTCGTCGCGCTCGCGCCGTCGGATACGAGCGGGCGCACGCTCGCGATCGTTCCGACGCATCCGCTCGATCAGATGACGTCTTACATGGCCGTGCTGACGACGGGCATCAGGGAAGCGGGCGGCTCGCCGATTCGCGCCGCGCTGCCGTATCTTCTTGCGGAGCGCACTTCGCCGCTTTGCTCGGGCGGTCAGTCGACGCTGCCGGCGCTGCCGGCGTCGGAGGCGTGCGCGCTCGAACCGCTGCGTCAGCTCACCAATGCGCAGGAAGCCGCAGCGGTTGCAGCCGGCATTCCAGCCGGATCGATTGCGCTGTCGTGGGTCATGACGACGCAGTCGACCAGCGTCTCGCTCCAGGCGATCGACGGGATCGTCGAGCAGTCGCCGCCGGCGACGACGCATCTCGCGCCGACCGGCAAGACGCTGGGCGACCTCGGCGTGGGTCTGCCGCCCGTCGCCGACATCTATATCGGCACGATCGATCTGCCGTACTACCTCGGCGCGCCGAGCGCCGATGATCCGACGGCCGCGCTGACGGACTTCTGGCAGGCCGCCGCCGGCGCGTACATTCCGCAGTGCGCGGGTTTCGGTCTCGATCCGACTTCCACGAACATCACGTATTGCAACCCCGTTCCGGTCGCGCAGTCGACGCAGACCGTGCCGATGATCGTGACGCTGCCGAACTCGCGGTCGGGCAAGACCAAGCCGTCGGCCGGCTGGCCGGTCGTGATCTTCCAGCACGGCATCACGCGCAACCGCACCGACGCGTTCGCGATCGCAGGCACGCTGGCGGGTCAGGGTTTCGCGGTGGTCGCGATCGACCTGCCGCTGCACGGCATCACCGACACGACGAGCCCGTTCTACATCGGCAACACGCCGTTCGCCGCGCTCGGCGCGCACGAGCGCACGTTCGATCTCGACCTCGAGAACAACGACACCGGCGCGCCCGGACCGGACGGCGCGATCGATCCCTCGGGGGCGTGGTTCATCAACCTGTCGAGCCTGCTCACTTCGCGCGACAACCTGCGCGAAGGTGTCGCGGATCTCTTCGAAGTGGCGCACGCGGTTCAGTCGATGCACGTTTCGGCCGGCGCCGACTTCGACAGCACGCGCATTTCGTTCGTCGGCCAATCGCTCGGCAGCATCGTCGGCACGATGTTCGTGTCGCTCGATCCGAACGTGACCGCGGCAGTGCTCAACGTTCCGGGCGGCGGCATCGCGCGGCTGCTGGATGGCTCGCCCACATTCGGTCCGCGCATCCGCGCCGGCCTCCAGGCCGCCGGCGTCGACCCCGGCACGCCGGACTACGACGCGTTCATGGTCGCGGCGCAGACTGCGATCGATTCGGGCGATCCGATCAACTTCAGCCCGTTCTCGTCCGACAAGCGCCTGTTGATGCAGGAAGTCGTCGGCAGCGGCGACGTGCTGCCCGACCAGGTCATTCCGAACACGGTACCGGGTGCGCCGCTCTCCGGCACGGAGCCGTTGATCGGTACCTATGCGCTTGCGCCGATCGCGCAGACCACGCAGTCGGCCGACGGCATCCGCGGCGCCGTGCGGTTCCTGCAGGGCGAGCACGGCTCGCTGCTCGATCCGACCGACTTCCCGGCCGCGACCGCCGAGATGCAGGGCGAGATGGCCAGCATGATCGCGAGCGGCGGCACGACCGTGGTGATCGCGAACCCGGCGATCGTCGTGCCTACAACACAGACGGGACCGTAGCAGAAACTGTCTCCGGCAACGGCGGCGCGCCATATTGCGTGGCGCGCCGCACGCGTTTCTGCGCAGGTCCGAAGTTGAACTCGACATCGCGACGCGACTCCAAGTCTTCATGCGCCCGATCCTGCTCCTCGTTGCCGTCGCGCTGCTCTCCTGCGCGCCGCTTGCCCGCGGCGACACCGCGTTCGCGGCCGACTTGCCGTTTCGCAATTGCGACGGGCTGATCTGCCTCGACGTCGGTCTCGACGGTGCCTCGCGCAACCTGATGCTCGATACCGGCAACGCGCATTCGACGCTGATCGCCGACGTCGCCCGCGAGATCGGCTGGACGCTGAACCCGGCGCAGCGCAACGGCGCAACGGTGCCCGGCATCTACCTCGGCGGCGAGCACCGCGTCGCGCTCGGCAACGTGCAGGCGCCGACGCAGTTCTATGTGTTCGAGCGCGGGCTGCTCGGCCTGTATCAGCCGCCGGTCGACGGCTCGCTGACCTACGATTTCTTCAAGGATCGCGTGCTCGAGATCGACTATCCGCACCATCGTGTTCGCGTTTCCAACATCCAGACGACGCCGCTGCCGGACAAGCCTCAGGGTTCGGGGAGCCTCAAGCTGATCACGTTCGGCGAGCAGGGACCGCCGGTCCTCGTCGGATCGCCGTTCACGTTGAACGGAAAGAACGTACGTGCGCAGATCGACACGGTTTTCACGGGCACGATGCTGATCTACGACCGCGCGCTGGATATGCTCGGGATGCACAAGGAGGGTTCGCCGGAGCTCTTCCGCTACACCGATGGCGGCGTGAACCTGCTCGCGGGCCGCTCCGACAGCATCGGTTTCGCCGGGCGCGGATTGGTCGGCGGCGCGCACACGCTCTATTTCGTCGGCGAAGGGAAGAATCCGGTGCATCAGCCGGACGGGCTGTTCGAAGCCACGGTCGGCAACGCGCTGTTCGCGAATTGCGTCGTCACGCTGGATCTCCACGCGATGACGATCGATGTGAGAACCGCGGCCGAGTAGCCGCGTACACGCCGCGCGCGATGCCGCGATTCACACGAGGGATGTCGTCATGAGACTTCGCTGGACAATGCTGCTCTGCCTCGCGTTTTCGACGGCGGCCCCGGCCTTCGATACGTATCGCGTCGGCTCGCAGTTGATCCACACCGGCGACAGCGCGACCGAGCTGCTCGATGTGCTCGGCAATCCGGTCTACAAGGAACCGATCGAAACCGGCCGCGGCGGTTTCGTCGGCGAGCGCTGGCAGTATCGACTGGACGGCAAGGCCGTGACTTTCACGATCCGCGACGGCCGCATCGTGCACATCGACGAAATCCGCGACGAACGCTGACCCGCATCAGTAGGCGATGCCGGCGCGCCGCATCAGCTTGCCCATCAGCCACGCCGGCCCGATCAGGAGATAGGCGAGATCCGTGAAAAACGACGGCCTGCGCCCCTCGATCACGTGGCCGACGAACTGGCCGATCCAGGCGAGCACGAACACCGCCGCCGCGAGCCAGAGCAGCCGCGAGGGTCCGAGCGCGTCGTAGGCGAGCTGCGTCAGCAGCGCGAGCGCGATGAACAGCGCGATCATCGCCGCGCCGAGCGGGCGCGAGAGGCGCCAGTAGAACGTCAGCACCGCGACCATGATCAATGCGCACCAGAGTCCGGGCCGGCCGATCGATTCGGGTACCGGCAAGACCCAGAGCGCCGCGATCGCCGACCACAGGATCGCCGGCACGCAGATCCAGTGGATGAGCCGGTTGGTCCGGTTGCGGTGATCGTCGCTGTAGCTTGCGAACCAATCGTGGATGCTGCGCATCGGTGGTCCTCGCTGGCATCCAATCTACGCTGCGCGAGCGCTCTCGCAAATGTGCGGCGCAGCAGTGGGGGAATGTGGACGCGGGTGCGTAGCGGCAGTGCTCTCCCTTCTCCCGCTTGCGGTGCCGGAGGCGGATGAGGGGCGTCTTGGTAGGTTGACCCAAGGGCGTCCCTCACCCCAGCCCTCTCCCGCAAGCGGGAGAGGGGGTGCACCGTTTTTTCCTTCTCCCACT
>DAISJF010000052.1:0-9129 GCA_036821625.1 Rhodanobacteraceae bacterium | reverse complement strand
GGCCTTCGACGCCGGGCTCGAGCTCGACGAAGCAGCCGTAGTCCGTCACGTTCGAGACCTTGCCGAAAAGACGCGTGCCGGTCGGATAGCGACGGGCGATCTGCACCCACGGATCCTCGCCGAGCTGCTTGAGACCCAGCGAAACGCGGTTGCGCTCGCGATCGAACTTCAAGACGCGCACTTCGAGCTCGTCGCCGACGTTGACGACTTCGCTCGGATGACGCACGCGCTTCCACGCCATGTCGGTGATGTGCAGCAGGCCGTCGATGCCGCCGAGGTCGACGAACGCACCGTAGTCGGTGAGGTTCTTGACGACGCCCTTGACGACCGCGCCTTCCTGCAGGCGCTCGAGCAGCTTCTCGCGCTCCTCGGAGAACTCGCTCTCGACGACCGCGCGACGCGAAACGACGACGTTGTTGCGCTTGCGGTCGAGCTTGATGATCTTGAACTCGAGCTCCTTGCCTTCGAGGTAGGACGGATCGCGCACCGGTCGCACGTCGACGAGAGAGCCCGGCAGGAATGCGCGGACGTCCTTGATGTCGACGGTGAAGCCGCCCTTGACCTTGCCGGAGATGCGGCCGGTCACTGCGGCATTGGCGGTCTGCGCTTCCTCGAGCTCGTCCCAGACCAGCGAGCGCTTGGCCTTCTCGCGCGACAGCATCGTCTCGCCGAAGCCATTCTCGATGGCGTCGAGCGCGACCTTGACCTCGTCGCCGAGGTGGATCTCGAGCTCACCCTTTTCGTTCTTGAACTGCTCGATCGGGATGATGCCCTCGGACTTGAGGCCCGCGTTGACGACGACGACGTCCGGTCGGATGTCGACGACGATGCCGGACACGATGGCGCCCGAGCGCAGCTTGTTGAGCGATTGGCTCTGTTCGAACAGTTCAGCAAAACTTTCAGTCATGTTGGATTCCAGGGAATGATTCAGGCCGGCGCTCCGCGGAGTCGCCTGCCCACCGTTTGGTGATGCGGATGTCCGCATCAATTCAAGTTCCGGCGCAATGCCGGGCCGTTTGCTTCGTTCGAAGCCTGCTTCGGACGAAACGATTCTCCTTTTGCCATCGATAGAGACCGACTCTGGAATGACCGCTACAGGGCCTTCCGGGATCAGCCGGCCTTGCGGACGATCGCGAGCACCTTCGCCACCACTTCCGCGATGGGCATGCCGGTGGTATCGACGATCAGCGCCCCCAACGCCGGCCGAAGCGGCGCGACCTTGCGGTTCGCGTCGCGTTCGTCGCGCGCCTCGATCTCGCGCAAAAGGGCCGAAATCGTAACACCCAACCCCTTTTCTTTCAACTGCTTATAGCGCCTCCGGGCCCTTTCTTCGGCGCTGGCGGTCAGGAACACCTTGTATGGCGCATCGGCAAAAACGACGGTTCCCATGTCCCTCCCGTCGGCGACCAGGCCGGGCGCCCGCTGGAACGCTCGCTGCTTGTCAAACAGCGCGGCGCGTACGCCCGCGACCGCGGCTATGGCCGAGGCCGCGGCGCCGCAGGTCTCGGTACGGATCTCGTCGGTGGCGTCGTGTCCGTTCACGATCACGCGGGTTTCGCCCCCGTCTTTGGGGCTCCGGAACGCGATTTTCGTGGTTTGGGCGCAGCGGGTAACGGCCTCGGCGTCTGAGAGATCGATCCCCTCCATACCCGCGGCAAACCCGACCGCGCGGTAGAGCGCGCCCGAATCCAGCAGATGCCACCCCAACGCTTCGGCGACCGCGCGGCTGATCGTGCCCTTGCCGGACCCGGAAGGCCCGTCGATCGTGAGCACGGGAACGGATTTTTCGGCGCGCGTCATCGTGCTCGGTATCGACAAGCGGGGCGCGATTCTAGCCGACAACGCCTCCGTCGCCTGGGGCGCTCAGCAGAGGGTATGCCGGTAGCGATGACGCAGTGTCGCATCGTGCGTGACCAGGCCGGCTTTCATCAGCGACGCGTGTGCGACGATGAGCCGATCGAACGGATCGCGCGTGAACGAGAATCCGAGTGCCTCGACGGCGACGTCAGAGAAGCGCTCGCTTGCGACGCGGATCGAAAGATCCTCGTTGAGGCGCGCCGAGATCGGCATCGCGCCGACGCGCAGCCGTCCGATCTCATGCAGGAGCTCGATCTCGAGCAGGACCGCCGGTGAAATCGTGACCGCTTCGCGGTCGATTGCGCGCTTCGCCGCGGGCCCCAGGCCACCCGTGCGGCCCTCGTACAGCGCGACCGCGACGTGCGTGTCGAGCATGATCATTTGCGCCGACCGCGCGGACGCTTGCGGGGCGCGTACGTCGTGGCTTTCTCGGCTACGCGCAGGATGTCTCCACTCCATGCCGCCGGCGATTCGTGGGGATCGAGCGGTGCGCCGACGACGGCGCTGCGTTTGACCAGGCGCGCCAGCCGTCCAGCGCCGTCTTCCCGTTCTTCGCGGACAAGACGCAGACGCACGCCGTTACGGACGATCACCAGCGGCTCGCCCGTTTCGGCGACATGATCGGCCAGCTGGAACAGCCGCTGCCGCAGTTCGGTGAGTGAAATGCTGCCCATTGGAAGCACCCGGGATGCCCCAAGCACGTATGTACGTACGTACATACTACCAACCGCCGGCGTCGATGGCAAATCCGACCGAGTTCGCAAGCTCGGGGAAGCCCGGAAACGACGTTGCGACATTCGCGCAGTCAGCGATACGTACGGTGTCCTTGGCGAGCAGGCCCGCGACTGCGAAGCTCATCGCTACCCGGTGGTCCCCCGCGGCAGCCACGTCGCCGCCCGCGAGTGCTCCACCTTCGATCACGGCGCCGTCAGGCGTTTCGACGAGCTGTATTCCGAGCGCGCGAAGGCCTCGCGCCATCGTCGCGATGCGATCCGATTCCTTGACCCTGAGCTCCGCGGCGCCGCGGATGGTCGTCGTGCCGCGCGCCGCCGCCGCGGCGATGAACAGGATCGGAAACTCATCGATCATGTCGGACACCTGACCGACCGGAACCTCGATGCCGCGCAACGGCGCGTACTGCACGATGAGGTCGGCGACACGCTCGCCGCCCTGCTGTCGCGGGTTTTCTTCCCGGATGTCGGCACCCATGGCGCGCAGCACGTCGAGCAGGCCCGTCCGCCGCGGATTCAATCCGACCGACTTAAGACAGAGCTCCGAGCCTGGCACGAGGGCAGCCGCGGCAATAAAAAATGCGGCCGATGAAAAATCGGCGGGAACATCCACGTCCGTCGCCCGCAGCCGATGCCCGCCACTCAAACGTGCCCGACCCGGCGAAACCGCGATCGGCCAGCCGAACGCGGCCAGCATCCGCTCGGTGTAGTCGCGTGTCGGATGGCTTTCTTCGATCTCGGTGTCGCCGCGAGCGTACAGCCCCGCGAGCAGCGTGGCGGACTTGACCTGCGCGCTGGCGATCGGCGGCGCGTAGCGGATTCCGCGCAGCTCGCGCCGGCCGCGAATGCAGAGGGGCGGAAAATCTCCGGCTTCGGCGGCGATGCTCGCGCCCATGGCCGACAACGGTTCGATGACCCGCCGCATCGGACGCCGCGACAGCGATGCATCGCCGACCAGTCTGGAATCGAAGGCCTGGCCGGCAAGCAGGCCAGCCAGCAGCCGCATTCCGGTGCCCGAATTGCCGCAATCGAGCGCCGTCGCCGCAGCGGTCAGCCCGTGCAGACCGACACCGTGCACGATCCGCTGCGAAGACCGCGGCGCATCGATCGATACGCCGAGCGACCCGAACGCGGCAGCCGTGGCGCGCGTGTCTTCGCCTTCGAGAAAGCCGCTGATGTGCGACGTGCCTTCCGCGATCGAAGCCAGCATGATCGCGCGATGCGAAATCGACTTGTCGCCGGGAACGCTGATTTCGCCGCGGATCGGACCGGCCGGTCGACTCGTCCAGCCGATCACGTCGCTCAAGGCAGCGCGTCCAGAAGACGCTGGTTCTCGATCCGCGTACCGACGCTGATCCGCAGCGTCTCGCCGAGACCGTAGCCGGCCATCGGGCGCACGATCACGCCGCGCTCGAACAGATGGCGTTCGAGTGGCGTTGCGTCGCGGCCGAGATCGACCATGACGAAATTCGTCTGCGATGGCAGCACGACATGTCCGCGTGCCGCAAGCATCCCTGTCAACCAGGCCCGCTCACTGCGATTGAAAGCGTGGACATCGGCGAGATGCGCCCGATCGGCCAGCGCGGCCTCCGCCGCGGCCAGGCCAACGTTGTTGACGTTGAACGACTCGCGCAGGCGCTCGATCACCGCGACGACGCTCGGATGCGCAATGAGATACCCGACGCGCAAACCCGCCAGCGCGTACGCCTTCGAGAAAGTCCGCGTCACGATCAGGTTCGGATGGCGCTCCCTAAGTCGCAGCGCCGTGCTCGGCCCGCGCGCGTCGACGTATTCGCTGTACGCCTCGTCGACCACGAGCAGCACATCGCGCGGAACGCGCGCGACGAAGCGGTCGAGCGCGGCGTCGTCGAACCAGGTTCCGGTCGGATTGTTCGGATTGGCGAGATAGACGACGCGCGTGTCATCGCGAATCGCCATCGACATCGCTTCGAGATCGTGACCGCAGGGCGCCTCGGCATGTGTGCGCGGCAGCGCCGGCACGCACACCGCAACGGCACCTGTCGCGGCCGTTGCGATCGCGAACACCGCGAATCCGAACTGCGAGAACACGATCGAACGCGTCGGATCGGCGAAACACTGCGCGATCAGCATGAGGAGCTCGTGCGAGCCGTTGCCGAGCGCGATGCCATCGACGCCGACGCCGAGCGAGGCGGCGATCGCACGCTTCAGCGAGAGCCCGCGCGGATCGGGGTAGCGGAAGGTTTCGCCAAGCGCGCGGCGCATCGCTTCGATCGCGATCGGGCTCGGTCCGAGCGGATTCTCGTTCGAGCCAAGCTCGGCGATCGCACTGCCGAAACGCTGGCGCAATGCCGGCAGATCGTGGCCCGGATCATAGGCTCGCAATCCGGAAATCGCGCGGTTCGCGAGCACGGAGGCATCGAACGCGCGCCACGACGATTCGACCGCCGCATCGCGCTCCGATACGCGAGGCGCAGCGGGCGCTGTCACGGCACGGCAACCGGATACGAGCCGAGCACCTTGATCTGCGCCGCGTGCGATTCGAGCTCCGCCAGCGCCTTCTTCATCGCAACGTCCTCGACGTGCCCAGCGAGATCGATGAAGAAACCGTATTCCCACTTCGCCTGATGCGACGGGCGCGATTCGATGCGGTTCATGCTGATGCCGTGCCGCGCAAACGGGCTCAGCACGTTGAACAGCGCGCCGGGCTGATCCTTGATGAAGACCAGCACGGACGTCCGATCATGGCCGGACGGCGGAAAGATCTGCCGCCCGATCACGAGGAATCGCGTCGTGTTGTCCGCGTGATCCTCGATCGAGCCCATGATGACTTTCTTGAGCCCATAGATGAGGCCGGCGCTCTCGCCGGCGATCGCCGCGGAATCGTCGGAATTGCGCGCGCGGCGCGCGGCTTCGGCGTTGCTCGAGACCGGGATCTTTTCGACCTTCGGCAGATTGCCGCGCAGCCACGCCTGCGTTTGCGCGAACGACTGCGGGTGTGAATAGATGCGCTCGACATCCTCGATGCGTCCCGAACGCGACAGCAGGAACTGGTGCACCCTGAGCTCGACCTCGCCGCAGATCTTGAGATGCGATGTCAGGAACATGTCGAGCGTGATCTGGATCGTGCCCTGCCCGGAGTTCTCGACCGGCACGACGCCGAAATCCGCGCTGCCGCTCTCGACTTCGTTGAACACCTCCTCGATGCTCGCCATCGGCATGCCGTGTGCGGAGCGGCCGAAGTGCTTCAGTACGGCCTGCTGGCTGAACGTGCCTTCGGGTCCGAGATAGCCAACTTTGAGCGGTTCCTGCTGCGCGAGGCAGGCCGACATGATCTCGCGGAACACGTGCACGAGCAGCTCGTCGCTGAGCGGCCCTTCGTTGCGATCGACGACCATGCGCAGAACCTGCGCTTCGCGTTCGGGACGGTAGTAGTCGACCGCGGCTGCGAGCTTGCCCTTGGCCTTGCCGACCTGAAGCGCGAATTCGGCGCGCTCGGCGATCAGCGCCTGGATCTGGCGGTCGATCGCGTCTATGCGCGCGCGAACTTCAGCGAGCTGCGGATTTGCTATCGCCTTCGGCGGTTTCGGCTTTGCGGCCATGCATCAACCCGGGATCACGCGGACGGAAAGGATGCCATCAATCGCCGCAATCGCGGCAATCAGCGAATCGGGAACCGGCGTATCGACGTCGATCAGGCTGTAGGCGAGATCGGCGCGCGAGGCATTGTGCATCTGCGCGATGTTGACTCCGGCCTCGCCCAGCACATGCGAAAGCTGGCCGATCATGTTCGGCCGGTTCTGGTTCGCGATGCAGATGCGGGCGAGCCCGGCACGCGCCATGCGCGTTTCCGGAAAGTTGACCGAATGGCGCACGGTGCCGTGCTCGAGGAAATCGCGCAGCTGGTCGACGACCATGACCGCGCAGTTCTCTTCGGCCTCCCCGGTCGACGCGCCAAGATGCGGCAGCGCGATCACACGCGGGTTGCCGAGCAGATCCGCATCGGGGAAATCGCTGACATAACGACCGATGCGCCCGCTGGCGAGTCCCTCGCGCAGCACCGCCGGGTCGACGATCCCTTCGCGCGCGAAGTTCAGCAGCACGACGCCATGCCGCGCCGATGCCAGCGCCTGCGCTCCGAAGATGCCGCGCGTCCGGTCGTTCAGCGGCACGTGAAAGCTGATGTAGTCGGATGACGCGATGAGCTCGCCGAGCGAGCTGGCCTTCACGACTTCCGAGGACAGCTGCCAGGCGCCATCCACCGTCATGTGCGGGTCGAAGCCGAGCACGCGCATGCCGAGAGCGTACGCGGCGTTGGCAACCTTGACGCCGATGGCGCCCAGCCCGACGACGCCCAGCACCTTGCCGGACAGCTCGGAGCCGACGAAGCGCTTCTTTTCCGCTTCGACACGATGATGCAGATCGCCGTCGTCTGCTTTGAGCTCACGCACGAAGCTCAGCGCGTCGTCGAGATTGCGCGCCGCCAGCAGCATGCCGGCGACGACGAGCTCCTTCACCGCATTCGCATTCGCGCCGGGCGCATTGAACACGGGCACGCCGCGCGCGGAGAGCTTCTCGACGGGAATGTTGTTGACGCCCGCACCTGCACGCGCGACCGCTTTCACGCTCGCCGGGACCGCGGATTTGTGCATGTCGGCCGAGCGCACCAGTACCGCGTCCGCATCGGCGATGTCGCTGGCGACGCGATAAAGCTGCGCAGGCAGGCGGTCCAGTCCGTTGCGCGAGATGTTGTTGAGGGTTTGGATCTTGAACATTCGAGTCCCTGTTCCGTCGGCAAGCCATCAGCCATTCCGGCTTGCGAAATCCTTCATGAAATCCACGAGCGCCTGCACGCCCTTGAGCGGCATCGCGTTGTAGATCGACGCCCGCATGCCGCCGACGGCGCGATGTCCTTTCAATGCCAGGAGTCCGGCAGCCTCCGATTGCTTGAGGAAGACGGCGTCGAGCTCCTCGCGCGGCAGCGTGAACGGCACGTTCATCCATGAGCGAGCGCTCTTCTCGACCGGGTTGCGATAAAAGCCGGACCCGTCGATGTAGCCGTACAGCAGTTCCGCCTTGGCGCGATTGCGCTCGGCCATCGCCGCGAGCCCGCCTTGCTGCTTGAGCCACTTGAACACGAGCGCTGCGAGGTACCAGCCGAACGTGTTCGGCGTGTTCAGCATCGAGTCCTGCGCGGCCTGCTCCGCGTAGTTGAAGATCTTTGGCAAGTCTTTTGGGCAACGCGCAAGCAGATCGTCGCGCACGACCATCACGACCAGCCCCGCCGCGCCAATGTTCTTCTGCGCGCCGGCGTAAAGCAGCCCGAAGCGCGAGACGTCCAGAGGCCGCGAGAGAAGCGTCGACGATACATCTGCGACCAGCGGCACGTTGCCGATTTCCGGGATCTCGTGAAACTCGACGCCGCGAATCGTCTCGTTCGGCGTGTAGTGCAGATAGGCCGCGTTCGGGTCCAGATCCCAGGACATGCGCGGCGGAATGCGATCGTAATTCGTCGCAACCGACGACGCCGCGATCCGCACCGACACGGAAGGCTTTGCCTCCTTGGCCGCCTTCTCGCCCCAGTCGCCGGTCACGACGTAGTCGGCCGACTGACCACGCGAAGCGATGTTCATCGGGATCTGGGCGAAGTGCTGCGTCGCCCCGCCCTGCAGGAACAGAACCTTGTAGTTCGACGGTATCGCGAGCAGCTCGCGAAGATCGCGCTCGGACTCCGCGGCGAGCGCGACGAAGTCCTTGCCGCGATGACTGATCTCCATGACCGAGGCGCGCGCGCCATTCCATTCGGCGAGCTCGGCCTGCGCCTGGCGCAACACGTCTTCGGGCAGCGCGGCGGGTCCGGCGCTGAAGTTGTATCCGCGGCTCACACCAGGTCTCCAGTGAGTGAGCCGGCATTATGCCGCAGTGCAACAGACTCGCAACATGCGGCCCACCCCGTCGCAGCGCAGGAAATCGATTCGGTGCAATCGGCCGTGACGCGGCGCGCCATGGCGGACGTGCGGACGAGGCTCAAGCTCCGCGCAACAGGATCCAGACAAGACCCAGCGCAATCAGCGCCGCGGCGCCGATCAGCCACCAGATCGATCCGCGCCCGTCGGATGGCGCCGCCGCCACGACATCGACGCTTCCGGCGTCCGCGTTCGCCGGCGCGTTCACGGCAGCGATTTCGCCGCGCAGCGGCAATCCCGGTGCTTCGATCAGGAAATGATCGCGTCCGAACGCCAGCTGATCGCCGGTGTGCAGCACGGCCGTGGTCAGACGCAGACCATTGACCAGCGCGCCGGCTCCCGATCCCATGTCGCGCAGGCAGATGGCCTCGTCGATCTTCTCGATCGCGGCGTGATGCGGCGCGATCTGCGGATCGTCGACGACGATGTCGCAGTCGCCGGCTCGCCCGACGACAAGCCTTTGCTTGAGCGCGATCGCGCGGCCGAAATGACCGCCGGCCACATCGACACGAAGACACTCGCGATGCTGGGCGTGCTCTCCGCGCTCGGCGCGGTGCTGCGGCCGATGGGAGCGGGCACGGCGGGCATCGAGACGA
>DAISJF010000051.1:0-9130 GCA_036821625.1 Rhodanobacteraceae bacterium | reverse complement strand
CCAGGCCAACTGGACGTTGGTCGAAGTGAAGCCGCGCAGCGTGGTCTTTCGCAGCGCGGCCAACGAACGCACCGAAGTCGATCTGGAAACTGCCGTCGTGCAGCCGCCGAGGCCGCCTCCGACACGCGCCACGCGCACCGGCGGAACGACGCCGGGCAACGCGCGCGGCAACACCGGCTCGGCGAATGCGAACAACAAGAAACCGGATTCGGGCGACCTCGCCAAACGGATCGAGGATCGCCGCCGCCAAATGCGCGAAGATGCCGAAAATCTCCGCAAGCAAGGCGGCAAAGGCCAGCCCCCGCCGCCGAACGGCTCGACACCACCCAAGAAGTGACGGAGTCAGACAAGTGCCCTCAAGACTGATCGTCCCGCTGACTGCCTGCGTGCTCGTGCTGCTGGCCGGCTGCGCGACGTCACCCGAAAAACAGCCCGAGCAGGCGAAGGGCGAGATCCTGACGCCGGACACGATCCTGAAGCCCGTCGGGCCGATCGAACCGGGCGGCCCGGAGACCGGCATTTCGATCTCGTCGCAGACGCTTTCGGACCAGGCTCCGCCGAAGCCCGAGCTCCAGGTCGGCACGGGCAAGTTCTTCACCAAGCAGCCGACCGAGAAGCAAGCCGCGAGCGGCGAGGCCGACGTCGTCTTCAATTTCGAGAATCAGCCGATCCAGGCCGTGATCAAGGCGATCCTGGGTGACTTGCTGCAGGAGAACTACACGATTGCACCGAACGTCGGCGGCACGGTCACGTTCTCGACGTCGAAGCCGATCCGGCGTTCCGAAGCGCTGCCGGTGCTCGAGACGCTGCTGTCCGCGAACGGCATCAGCCTCGTGCATTCGAACGGCCGCTACACGGTGATGCAGACCAAGGAAGCGATCATGGGCCGGCTCGCGCCGAGCACTTCGTCGGTCGCCTCCGCGAAGGGATACGAGCTGCGCATATTCCCGCTGCAGTACGTGTCGCCGTCGGAAATGGCGAAGCTGATGAAGCCGTACGCGCGGCCCGAGGCATTCGTCAACGTCGATCCGAACCGCAGCCTGATGGTGATGGCGGGTACGGCCGAGGAGCTCCGGAACTATCAGCAGACGATCGAGACCTTCGACGTCGACTGGCTCAAGGGCATGTCGGTCGGCGTCTATACGCTGCAGCACGTCGACGTCACCAAGCTGCTGCCGGATCTCCTCAAGATCTTCGGCACCGAAGGCGAATCGCCGCTCGCGGGCATGTTCCGCTTCATGCCGATCGAGCAGACCAACTCGCTGGTCGTGATAACGCCGCAGCCGGAATACCTGAAGTCGGCCGAGGAGTGGCTGTATCGGCTCGATCGCGGCGGCGCCGAGAACGCGACTCAGCTCTATGTATACAATGTGAAAAACCTCAAGGCGCCGGACCTCGCCGATTACCTCAGCCAGATCTTCCTGGGCACCAGTGCCGGCGGCCATCGCAGCACGGTCGGCAGCGTCGCTCCGGGCCTGCGGCCGACCACGCTCGGAACCCGCGGCGGCGGCAGCACGCTCGGCGGCACGGGCACGACGATGAGCTACCAGAACTCGCTGCGCCCGCAATCGGAACGCGAGAAGAACGCGCCTGCCACCGGTGCGACGACGCCGAACGCGCCGGGACAGGGCAACAAGGAAACCGATATCCGCATATCCGCGATCGAGGAAAACAACCAGCTGATGATTCAGGCCACGCCGATCGAGTGGTCGCGGATCGAAGCGGCAATCAAGAAGCTCGACGTCGTGCCGCTGCAGGTGCAGATCGAGGCGCGCATCCTCGAAGTCCAGTTGACCGGCGATCTCAATTTTGGCGTGCAGTGGTATCTCACTGGCCTCATCGGCACCGCGACCGGCTCGGCGCAGGCGAACGGCAACTATCCGTACGCATATCCGCCGGGATCGGGCCAGAGCTTCACCGGCAATTCTCACGACCGTCATCGCCTCTCGCTGGGTGCGACCGGCAACGTCGGGCCGACCAGCAACGGGGGCTTCTTCTATTCGTTCCTCAACAAGAACTTCGAAGCCGCGATCAACGCGCTTGAAACCAACGGCACGGCGAAATCGCTGGCCGCGCCTTCGCTGCTCGTCGCCAACAATCAGGAAGCGCAGATCAACGTCGGCCAGCAGATTCCGGTCGTGCAGACGTACTACAACGGCCTCGGCACGGTCGGCACGAACGCCAACGGCACGACCACGTCGTCACTCGCGACGACCGGCTCGGTGCAGTATCTGAACACCGGCGTCACGCTCGATGTGAAGCCGCGTGTCAATCCGGGTGGTCTCGTCTATCTCGATATCCAGCAGGAAGTCAGCAATCCGGGCGCGCCGGCCGTGACAGGCGGCAATCCCCCGATCAACCAGCGCCTGATCCAGACGCAGGTCGCGGTGCAGAGCGGCGAGACGCTGCTGCTCGGCGGCCTGATACAGGACAACCAGACCCAGAATCAGACCGGCCTGCCGCTGATCAGCAAGGTGCCGTTCCTGAGGAACCTGTTCGGCAGCACCACGAACCACAAGGATCGCACCGAGCTGATCGTGCTGATCACGCCGCGCGTGGTCAGCAACGTCGACGAAGCGCGCCAGGTCACCGAGGAATACACGCGTCAGTTCCAGTCGCTCGCGCCGATGCGCAAGGAGATGGAACATCAGCCGCCGCCGCCTCCGCCGCCGCCACCCGAGGCGACAACCGAACCGCTCAAGTCACAGGAGAATCCGCCGCATGATCCGTAATCGCATCGCACTCGCGGCGTTCGTCGCGCTCGCGCTGCTTCTCGGCGGCTGCAACAGAGACAGCACTGCAGAAGTCGACAAGCGCGCCGTCGAGCGCTGGAATTACCTGATCGCGCATCAGGCCGAGAAAGCGTACGACTACCTGACGCCAGGAACGCGCGAGACGCAAACGCGCGAGAGTTACGCAAGGTCAATGAACAACAGGCCGGTCGCGTGGACCGCAGCAAAATTCAATCGCAAGGAGTGTGATGCTGATCGCTGCAAGGTATATATCGATGTGACCTACTCTGTTGTGATGCCTTCGGTGGGGAAGCCGGTGCAGACAACCAGCACTCAGAGCGAGACTTGGGTGCACGTCAACGATGGGTGGTATTTCCTTCCCAAGTAATTGAATTAGCAGCCAGAAATGGGGTGGAAAGACGGGGATTGCACGCCTCTTTCCTTTGCCTTAACATGGCGGCGCTGTTGCCTAACCTAACCCTGCCAAGGTGGGGCTCCGTGCCTTTCGGAGTGAGGTTGGCGGTAAAGCAAAAAGCCCTGTGGTCAAATTAGGAGTGTTGTGATGAAGAGAAACAGCTTGACGACTGCCGTCGTCGCCGGCATCGCTGGCGTCGCTGGCTTCGCGGGCCTGGCGAATGCCGTCGACCTGAATCCCGATGGTCTCGGCCAGGTTCTCATCTATCCCTACTACACCGTCAACAAGAGCCAGGACACGCTGTTCTCCGTGGTCAACACGGATCCGGTCAATGGCAAGGCGGTAAAGGTCCGCTTCCTCGAAGGCTACAACAGCCGCGAAGTGCTGGACTTCAACTTGTACCTCTCTCCGAACGACGTCTGGACGGCTCGCGTGAGCCAGACTTCGGATGACGGCGGCGGCGCGGTGTTCACCTCGGACCTGAGCTGCACCGATCCGGCGATCCCTGCCGGCGGCGTTGCGTTCCGTACCGCGGCGTTCGACGGTTCCGGCCCGGTTCCGGCCGACGAAGGCCCGCAGGACATCACGCGTACGCGCGAAGGCTACATGGAGCTCATCTCCATGGGCGACATCGATCCGGCCAGCGCACTCGCCGGCCTGACGTTCCACGTCGATGGCGTTCCGCCGGGCTGCAGCAGCATCAATGACGCAGTCGCGTCCGCGGGTATCGTTGCTCCGACCGGTGGCCTGTTCGGCGATACCGATATCGTCAACGTCGGCGAAGGCACGATCTTCCCGTACACGGCCGATGCGCTCGATGGCTTCTCGGAAATTCCGCTGTACTCGCCGAGCTCGAACCTGAACCCGTCGCTGCAGGACGCGAACAACCCCAGCATCGCCGTCAACGGCGTTGCGCGCGCGTTCGTGTTCGAAGGTGGCGGCAACCTCCTGACGGCCGACTATGCCAACGGCATCGACGCGGTCAGCGCAGTGTTCATGGTCGACGCGATCTACAACGAGTACATCGTGCAGGATTCCCTCGGCGCGAACACCGACTGGATCGTGACGTTCCCGACCAAGCGCTTCTACGTCGATAAGGACGTCTATCCGGCGAACCCGACGGCTCCGTTCGTCGAGCCCTTCCACAGCCCGGGCGAGTCGAACATCGTCGTCGTGCCGAGCATGTACGACCGCGAAGAGAACACGACGGTTGTGCAGGGCGACTTCTCGCCGCCGATCTCGACGCAGCCGAACTCGCTGCCGTTCGAAGTCAACGTCATCAGCTTCCTGCGCGATACGGGCGTGGGCGATCCGTCGGGCGTGCTGGGCTCGTTCCTGCGTCCGAACATCGTTCCGTTTGCCGATTCCGGCTGGATGAAGATGGACCTCGCTTCGGGCGACGCCGGCGCGCACCTGCTTCCGGGCGGCATCACGCCGACGGGCGCGGCGGTCACGCTCGTTGGTCTGCCGACGACCGGCCACTATGCGTTCAACGTCATCAACGCGAACGCGGCTCCCGGCCTGCTGGCCAACTACGGCGGTCTGTTCCGTCATCGCGCGAGCCGTTCGTGCGTTGGCACCGATCCGGCCTGCTCGTAATCCAAAGCAGTCTTGTTGTACGAAAAGGGGGGCCGTCAGGCCCCCCTTTTTTCATCCGGGCTCCGGCCGATTTCGTCGTGTTTGACCAAGCTCGCTGGCAAGCTTCGGGTTTTAGGCTAGAATCCGCCGCGCTTACTGTGCCTTACGCACTACGTTGGAACCCTCCATGTCCGTTGCACTAAGTCGTCTCGCTCTGATCATCTTCGCGGCTGCAGCTATCGGTCTCTCGGCAACCGCCCACGCGCAAGTCACCATCCACCTCACCACGACGCAGAACGCCACCTGCACCGTGACGACTGATGCCAGCGGCCTGAGCCTGGCCCCCGGCGGTACCGATCTGACGGCGACGGGCGTCACGCTGTCCGGCAGCGGTTGCGGCGGCGGGGGCGCGCCCTCGCCCAACAATTTCCCGCTGACGGTGTCGGCCAATCCGGTCACCGGAACGCCGTTCACGGTCAGCTGGTCCGTCACCGGCGCGACTACGTGCACCGCATCGGCCACTCTCGGCGGCAATGCCATTTCGCTGACCGGCTGGACCGATGTGACGACCCCGAATTCTCCGCGCAGCGTGACCGCGACGATCGCCGGAACCTATACGCTTTCGCTGACATGCTCCAACACGGTGGGCTCGGTCACGAGCCTGCCCGCAAACGTGGTCGTGGCGCAGGGCAGTGGAGGCAACTGTCCGCAACTTGGCAATGGACGCACGCAAGCGACGCTGAGCGACATCCACTATCTGCCTGAGCCTCCCACGCACGTGCGCCACGGCGTCGATATCACGCAGTGGGACAACATCTGGGGCCACATCAACGAGAACGACGATGTGACCACGTGGCCGGGCGTGGCGGGCGCGAGCCCGACGATCTCGTCGATCGGCACGAACCAGTACCTCGGGGCCAAGTTCCATGTCGGAGCGGAACCGCAGTCGCTGACGGGCTTCTACATCGACGTCTCGTACGGACCCGGTCCGCCGATCGATGCAGCGATCAGCACGTCCTGTGGCGATTTCAATCCGCCCGACACCGGGTGCAAGACGAGCACGCCGATTCAGTCGCAGGACCAGGCCTTCATGCACTGGAAGATGTCGCCCGGCAGCTCGTTCTACTGCGGACTGCTGCCGAACACGGACTACTACTTCAACGTGCAGTTCCACGATGCCAATCCGACCGGCCCGGGCTGCGTTGGCTCAACGTGTGAGATCACGATCCAGCACAATCACAATTGATCGCTGAATGGGGCGGCTCGGCCTGAGACGAGGTCGAGCCGCCCCCTCATACGGGAGCGCGGCGCAACGAACCGTGGGCGTCGGTCGCGGTCCAACCAGCGCCGCGTTTTCGCATTTCTCTGGAGTTTTCGCATGTCGTCACATCGACGATCCCCGTTCTATTGCCTCTTTCCGCTGTGCCTCGCGGCGTCCTTCGCGGCCGCACAGGCATCGCCTTCGACCGACAAGCTTCCACCCGACACGGTCGTCGCCAGCCAGGGCTCTGCGGTCGTCACGATCGCCGATATCGACGCGTTCGCGCAACGCATCGAGGAAAAGCAGCGTCCCGGCTTCTTCGACAACCCGAAGCGGCTCGAATCGCTGATCACGAATCTGCTCGTGCAGCGGCAGCTCGCCGCCGAGGCGGAGAAGGCCGGCGTCGACAAGGAACCCGGCGTGCAGGCGCAGCTCCGGCTGTCGCGCGAGGAAATCCTGAGCGCGGCGCAGCTCAATGATCTGCGCGCCGGCGTGAAGGCGCCCGCGTTCGACCAGCTCGCGCGCGAGGAATACCTCGGTCACAAGGAAAAGTACGTGCAGCCGGGCAAGCTCGACGTCAAGCACATCCTGATCTCGACCGACAAGCACAGCGACGAAGAAGCGAAGAAGCTCGCCGACCAGGTGCGAGAGGAAGCGGCCGCGCACCCCGACCAGTTCGATGCGCTGGTCGAGAAGTATTCGGAAGATCCGTCGAAGGAGCAGAACCACGGCCTCATGACGGATGCAAGCAGCAAGCGCTATGTTTCGCAGTTCTCCGCCGCGGCGTTGTCGCTCAAGATCCCCGGCGAGATATCCCAGCCGGTCAAGACCAAGTTCGGCTATCACATCCTCAAGCTCGTCACGCGCACGTCGGACGTGCCGCAGAAATTCGAGGACGTCAAGGCCGACATCGTCGAGCAGCTGCGTCAGTCGTACATCGATAAGTCCGTGAGCAAGCACACCGACGAGCTGCGCAATCAGCACCTCGAGGCGAACGCCGCGGTGGTCGCTTCGCTGCGCGAGCGCTACGGCAAGGTGCAGACGCCCGAAGAAGCGCAGGCCGCGAAGCCCAAGGCGGCGCCGGCTTCATCGCACTAGGCCGCGGTGCGGCCGGGGCCGGATCGCGTTTTCCACGCTCCGCGGCTAGTATCCGCGCGGACCCGACCGCTGGATCGCGACCGATGGCCGTCGCCCGCCTGACGCTGCGCTTCTTTCGCCGCGAGCTGCGCAACCGCTTCGCCGGAAGCTTTACGGGCGGCCTCTGGGCGCTGTTCCAGCCACTCGTGCAGCTCGCGGTCTACGCGTTCGTGTTCGTCCACGTGTTCAAGGCGCGCGTACCGGGTGCGGACGCACCCGGCTACGTGCCGTTCCTGGTCACGGCGCTGTGGCCATGGACCGCGTTCTCCGAAGCGATCCTGCGATCGACGACGGCAGTGCAGGACAACGCCGCGCTGATCGGCAAGGTCGCGATGCCGCGCGAAGTGCTCGTGGTCGCGACCGCGGCGTCGAGCTTTGCGGTGCACATCGCCGGCTTCGTCGCGATCCTGGTCGTGCTCTGGCTCACGGGAGGCGGCATCGTGGCGGCCGGTTTCCTGCCCGCGCTGCTCCTCTACGTTCCGCTGTTTGCGCTCGCGCTCGGATTCGCGCTGATCTCTGCATCGCTGCAGGTTTTCGTGCGCGATCTGATCCAGGCGCTGGGGCAGCTCTTGATGCTGCTGATGTTCGCGGCGCCGATCTTCTACGACACCGAGCAGCTGCCCGAAAGCGTGCGCGGCTGGCTCGCGCTCAATCCGTTCACGTTCTACGCGGACGCGTTCCGCGCATTCCTGCTCCACCACGGCTCGGTCGGCGTCGAGCGCACGCTGATCGCGCTCGCGATCGCGGCGCTCGTGCTCCTTGCCGGACATTCGCTGTTCCGGCGTCTCGACCCGCACTTCGAGGACTTCCTGTGAGCGCGCCGCTGATCGAGGTGCGCGGCCTCGGCAAAGCGTACCCGAAAGTCCATCGCAACACGGACCGGTTGCGCTCGCTCGCGCGCCTCCTCTTCAACGTGCGCGACCGCGATCGCCTCGATGTGCTCCGCAACATTGATCTTGAAGTCGCGCGCGGCGAGTCGCTCGGTCTGATCGGCGAGAACGGCGCCGGCAAATCGACGCTGCTCAAGCTCATCACCGGCGTGCTGACGCCGACCAGCGGCAGCGTGCGCGTGAACGGCGCGATCGGTGCGCTGCTCGAGCTCGGCGCCGGTTTCCATCCCGAATACTCGGGGCGCGACAACATCGCGATGTCCGCGGCGCTGCACGGGCTCGACGGCGCGGCGCTGCGCGAGCGCATTCCCGAGATCATCGCGTTCGCCGACATCGGCGACTACATCGACGAACCCGTCAAGCACTATTCGTCGGGCATGGTCGTCCGGCTCGGTTTTGCGGTCATCGCCGCGCTGAAGCCGGACATCCTGATCACCGACGAGGTGCTGGCGGTCGGCGACGAATCGTTCCAGAAGAAGTGCGTGCGCTGGATCGAGGACTATCTCGCCGACGGCGGCACGCTGATGCTGGTCTCGCACAGCATGTATCACGTACAGAAGCTGTGCCGTCACGCCTGCTGGCTGCGCGGCGGCGAAATCGCGATGGCCGGCGACGTGTTCGACGTCACTCAGGCCTATCTCGCCTATCACGAACGCAAATCCGCGCCCAAGCCCGAACGCGCGGAAATCGCGCGCGCGGGCCTGGAATTCAGCGTGCTGGGCGTCGAGCTCAACGGATCGGACACCGAACAGCCCCACGTTCTCGACGCGGGCGAAAGGCTGCGGGTCGCGGTGCGCCTGCGTTCGCGCGATGGACGCGCGCCGAGTCTCGCCGTCGGCATCGTGCGCGCGGACGGCACGCCGGTCTACGGCGTCAGCAGCGACATGGACGGCGTCGCGCCGACGCCTGCGGGACCGGGCGAGTACCGCGGCGCGATCGAGTTTGCCGCGCTGCCGCTCCTGCCCGGCAGCTACACCGTGCGCGTGCATCCGATGGATCCGGAGGGCGTACGCCTGTTCGACACGGTGGAACGCAGCTTCGTCGTGCGCGGCGCATCGCGCGAATTCGGCCTCGTGCGGCTCGCTCACCGCTGGCTCGACGGCGCGGGATGAGCGCC